>CAYWFA010000006.1:0-6114 GCA_964457815.1 Candidatus Woesearchaeota archaeon | reverse complement strand
CCTTTAGCTAAATCAATTACACTTAATTCATCTGTTTTTTTAACATCAAATAATCCTGTTTTTATTTTTTCATCTTTTCCTAAAACAAACACCATTCCTGCATTAGATTTATATTTTCTTCCTCTCATTTTTCCTTTTCCTGCTCTAACAGATTTTTCTTTCAAAGAAACAGAATATAAATTTCCAAGGATTTTTTTCAACTCCTCTTTAAGTGCCTTAGTTTTTAATTTTGTTGTTTCAGAGGATACGATAAAAGGAGCTTTATTTTCTAGTTTGTTGATTGTTGAATATTTCTTAAGGATGTATTTTTCTGAAGCTGTTGCAGAAATACCAGATAATAATGCAATCTTTTGTTCTTTTTTGTTGATTTTTAAATCTCTTACGAATTGAGTTATTTTAGGAGGATGAGCTCTCATACCCCCTTTAGCATTAGGAACTTCAGCAGCTTCCCAATTGAATTGTGAACCTCTTCTAGAGAATATTTTTCTTGGAACTCTTGATTGTCCTCTTCCATATCCGCTTCTCCAGACATGTCTTGCATGGACAATTAAACCTTTAGCTGAATGTTGTTTTCCTGCTACGGGAGAATTTGAATAAGGTTGGTGCTTCTTTTTTGCTTCAACAACTTTTGCAACAATGTCTTCTCTTATCGGAGCTTCAAATATTTTTGATTTCATTTTTATCTTTTAACCTCCACAAATTCCAATATTTTTTTCTTTTGCATTTTACTTGGCCTCAATGATGATGTAAGAAGGATTTGCCTTTTTGAAGGGCCTTGAACACTTCCATTCAAGAAAAGATAATCTGTTTTTGTATTTCCATAATTTTTTATGTTCTTTAAATGTGCTTCAGGATTTTCTGCTTTAATTATTGAAATTATTTTTTGGTTGTAATTAACTCTTGTAAACATTCCTAATTGTCCAGCCATTGGAACTCTATAAGTAACACGTGCAGGATGCCAAGGGCCAATACTTCCAACTTTTCTAACACCCTTTTCAGATTTATGTGATCTCAATGTTATTCCGAATCTTTTTACAGGCCCAGCAAATCCTTTTCCTTTTGTTAAACCCCTCACATCAACAAGTTCTCCTTGTGAAAAAACATCGCTTATTGAAATATCTTTATTTAAGTGATTTTTTATAAATTCTAATTTTTCTTGTATTGTTCCTGTTAAACCTATTTCAGTTAAATCCGGGGTCTTTTTTATTCCGGTTTTTTTAACTTGAGAATACACAATCAAACTTACATCTTCATAATCTTTTGAATCAAGGTTTTCAGAAATATTTTTTCCTTGTTTTGGAATTTTAACTTTTCTTTTCAACTCTTTGTCTATGTGTTCAGCAAGAATGTCTTTTGCAACCTTTCCATTCTTGTAAAATCTTATTGAGAAAATTTTCATAGGAGGGCATTCTATTAATGTAGAAGGAATAATTATTTTTTTATCTTTGGTCATCGAATAAGGAGTTAAATCTTTTACTTCAACAGAAAACATTCCTGCCTTGTATCCTATAAATCCTTTGATATTCTTTCCAGAATTGATGCTCTTCCAGTTAACACTAGGTAAGAACTTACTGACCCTTTTTCTTGGCCAGAACTGCAAGCTTCCTTTTCTTGGTGATTTCGGCGGTGCCATTTCTTATGTTTGTTAATAGTGCGGATATCATTTTATCCTACCCTGGAATATTAACTTGAGAAAAATAGGGTTTAAAAACCTTGTTAATTCAATTTTCAACACTCTTAAAGAAATAAATCTGCTTTTTCTGTTAAGCAGCTAAATCCAGAAATTTTTCTATTTTGTTTCCATCTATTTCCGCTTTTCTTAAAATCTTTCCCACTCTCTTGGATTTTTCTCTTATCAACGCAAAATCCTGTGAAGTTTTCAACTCAGCAGGCACTTCAATACTTTCAATTATGAAATTGTGAGCTACTTTTGCTGTTTTAAACTCCGGATTTTCAAATATAAATGCTTCTACAAGGTTTTTATCTTTTGTTTTCAAAATGCAAAAATCTGCTTTTGGAGCTTCCTCTCCTTTACTTCCTGGTTTGCCAGATTTTGGAGCTTTGGGTTTTATTTTCAAAACGTCTTCTCCAACAGAAAAACTAAGCGCAAAGAAATTCCTTGGAAATCTATCTATTAAATCAAGAATCTCTGACCCTGACATTTCTTTCTCCATTGAATAATTTTTAACTCCTTGAAACTGAGATATTTTTTTGAAATCTAAAATCCCCTTTAAATCATTTGTTCCAATTATAGAACCAGTTACTTTCGTTTTGTTGTTTCCTAATTTTTGTGCAAGACTTTTAACTAATTCATTTGCAAATTCAGCAGAAGTTCTAACGGTATAATTCCCATTTGAATTTTTTGCTTCAATTAAAGCCCGGTTTCTGAATTCGCCTTTAGAGAATTTTTGAAATTGCAAGTGTACAGATTCATCAAAATTCTTTTCTTGCACCTTTTTTATGAAATTCATAGTTATCTTTCTTTTATCTAGTTTATAAACTTTGTTCTAAAAAATATTTTTTATTCATTAAATTTATAAATTGAAAAGCATTCTTTTAAAAGGAGATAATTTCAACAATGAACAACGATTATACAAGAAAAATAATGACTAGCATAATATTGGTTTCTTTGCTTATTTTGGCATTCTTTTTAATGAAACCCTTGATAATGTCTATACTTTTTGGAATAATCTTGGCATTTATATTTTCTCCCGTATATAGTTTTATTTTCAAATACATAAAAAAGAAAACCATTTCCAGTCTTATTGTTTGTTTGATTTTAATAAGTGTTGTTGTGATTCCTCTTTGGTATGTTATGCCCATTGCAATTGATGAATCCATCAAGTTTTATATGACGTCTCAAGAATTGGATTTTGTAACTCCATTAAAATCAATTTTTCCTTCAATCTTTCAATCAGAAGAATTTTCAAATGAAATCGGAAGAGCTCTTCAGTCTTTTGTTTCCAAAGCAGCTAACGCTCTTATGAATTATTTATCAAGCGTAATTTTAAACTTTGCAACAATTGTTTTGAAACTTTTAGTTACTTTATTTACTTTCTTTTTCTTTTTAAGAGATAGAGATGAAATAGCAGAATACATTAAAAGTCTTCTTCCTTTCTCAAAAGACGTTGAAAAAAGATTATTTAAATCTTCCAAAGATTTAACCGCTTCAATTCTTTACGGACAAATTTTAATAGGAATTATAGAAGGAGTTATAGTTGGTATAGGCTTTTTTATATTCGGTGTTCCGGGAGCGCTACTTTTAACTGCTGTTGCTGCAATCGGCGGAATATTTCCAATAATAGGCACAGCAATAGTTTGGATACCAGTTGTAATTTATTTATTTTTACAAGGTTCACCAATAAATGCATTGGGAGTAACTTTATTCGGACTTATTTCTTCTTTCATAGAATCTTTTGCAAAACCCTTATTTATTTCAAGAAGAGCAAAGATGAATACTGCAATTATTTTGTTTGGAATGGTTGGAGGAATTATGTTTTTTGGAATTATGGGAATAGTTTTGGGACCTTTAATACTAGCTTACTTGTTTATAATAATAGAAGTTTACAGAAATAAAAAATTGCCTGATGGAGTAATAAGCTCCCCTGAAAAAAGATAACTATAAAAATCTATTTTTTAATATATAAGAGAGGTGTTTAAAAAAGATGGAATTGAAAACTCGTTTATTGAATTGGTCTGCTGGAGTTCCAGTTGTGATGATTGCAACAAAAACAGCGGAGAGAATGGGAGTTCATGAAAATGAAAGAGTTTCAATTGAAAAAGTTAGTTCAGCAGATTGCAGAGTTTTTCTTACTGTGGTGAATATTGTTGAAGGTCTTGTGAAAGAAGGAGAAATAGGAATTTCTTCAGAAATAAAAGAAGCTTTTCCATTAAAAAACAAACAACCAGTAGAAGTTAACATTGCAAATTCTCCAAAAAGCTTGGAATATATACGTAAAAAAATAGATAAGAAAGCACTTTCTAAAAAAGAAATAAAGGCGATAATAACAGACATTGTCAACAATTCTCTTTCTGAACCTGAAATTGCAATGTTTGTTTCAGGAATGTATGAAAATAAAATGACTTTCAAAGAAACAATCGATTTAATTGAATCTTTTGTTGAATCCGGAGAAAAATTGTCTTTTAAAGGCAAATATATTGCAGACAAGCATTGTATTGGTGGAATACCTGGTAATAGAACAACCCCTTTAGTTGTTTCAATTTGTGCTGCCGGAGGATTAACTTTTCCCAAAACCTCCTCTAAAGCAATAACAAGCGCAGCAGGTACTGCAGACGTAATAGAATCTATTGCAAAAATTGAATTTTCCAAAGAAGAATTAAAAAAAATAATTGAAAAAACAGGAGCGTTTATGATTTGGGGAGGCTCAATAGAACTTGTTCCTGCAGATTCCAAGATAATTAGAATAGAAAAGATGCTTAAAATAGATCCCCATGCCCAACTTTTAGCTTCAATATTATCTAAAAAACTTTCAGTTGGCAGCAAGTACATAATAATTGATATCCCTTATGGTAAAAATGCAAAAGTAAATCTTAAACAAGGTTTGGAATTAAAAGAATCTTTTGAAAAATACGGGAGATATTTCAAATTGAATTTGAAAGCAGTTTTAACTAACGGCGATGAACCTATAGGAAATGGGATTGGACCTTTCTTGGAGTTGTTGGACATAATAAAAGTTTTAAATCCTTTAGAAAAAGGACCTGAAGATTTAAAGAACAGATCAGTTTTCCTTGCCGGGCAATTGTTTGAAATGACCAAAAAAGCAAAAAAAGGACAAGGAGAAAAATTAGCAAGGGAAATACTTGATTCAGGAAAAGCATTTGAAAAATTCCAAGAAATAATTTCTGCACAAAAAGGAACTATAAAAAACATTAAACTTTCTATGTTTAAAAAAGATATAATTTCAAAATCAAACTGCAAGATAAAAGAAATAAACAACAAAAAAATAAATCTTTTGGCCAGAGTAGCAGGTTGCCCGACAGATAAAGGCTCTGGTTTGTATCTTTATTTTCACGTAGGAAACAAAGTTAATAAAGGAAAAAAAATTTTAACTATCTATTCTGATTCCAAACCACGTTTAAAAGAAGCCCTTAAATTTTACAACAAGGAAAAACCAATACAATTTTCTAAATAACAATTTTTTTAAACTTCACTCATCTGGATTTGTCATGAGAAGCGAAGAATACAAAAATAAACTCACAGAATATTTCAAAAGAAATCTGAAAAAAGGGTATACAGAAGAATCTTTAAGGTGGGCACTTATAAATCAAGGTTATTCGAGAACTATGATTGAAGCAGCACTTGAAAGAACCCATAAAGAACTTGCAGAAGAAGCTCCTTTAATCAAAGAGAAACCAATAATAAAATATGAAATATTGGATGAGAATGACTCTCCAATTGAAATAAAAAAACCTTGGTGGAAATTCTGGTAATTTTTTAATTGAATCAAGATAATTGTTATTTTTGAAAACCAAATACTTTTAAATTGAATGTTTCTGTTAATTATGAAGTTTGCCTTTAGGCATTTTTTAAAATGGTTAGAGCGAACGAAGTGAGCCTCCGGCGCATAACGGTTTTGCACCTGCCTTGAGACTAAGGTCAACTTACTATCTTAAACAAGAAGCAAGTGAGCAGGGCCCTTTGGGCAACCCGGTTCGACTCCGGGCGGGGGCGTTTATTTTTTTCTTTTTTCAATCTTAAATAAAATGCAAAGTAGCATTTAATATTTGAAAAGAAATCTTGTAAATATAAGCAATAGAAAAAATATTTATTCCTCGTCTCTATTAAAAGCATCATTTAAAAAATTATTTGTTCTTTTCCTTTGACGTTCCACCATATCCATTAATCTATCTCTTTCTTTATCTCTTTCCCTTTGTTTATCCTTTTCAATTGCTTCATAGTATTCTTCTTCAAGACGTCTTTTATGGTTATAATACACAGAAAACTCTCTCTCATATTCATGGCTTCCTCTGGGATAAGAAGCATTAAAACTTACAACTGTATTTGGTTGAAAATACATTCTATCACTGTTAGATAAAGAGGATAAAAATTTTTCCTTCTCGCTTTCTTCTTTGTTTGAATCAAATAACATATCT
>CAYWFA010000005.1:0-20038 GCA_964457815.1 Candidatus Woesearchaeota archaeon | reverse complement strand
AAAAAACTATCCCAAAAAGTATTTTTAACTTTGTAGGTCTGAAGTTCATATGTAACATAAAGAAGGAAGGTTTATAAAAATTACTTAAAATACAACGCCCCGGCCGAGATTCGAACTCGGGTCACCGCCGTTTTCCACCACCCTAAGAAAAATAAGGTGATAAAATATATAAGCCTGCCTTAGAGAAGGCTGGAATTATTATCTCGTCGATTGAATTCCGGCATGATTTGAGAAGGCGGAATTCTTGGCCTCTGAACTACCGGGGCATTCTTCTCTCTAAACAAAATCAATCTATTTAAATTCTTTTTGTTAGAAAATCCAATCTCATTAATATACTTATTTACATCATTTTTACTAGAAAGAAATATTTGTCTATTTTTAATTATTTTAGAAGGATAAAAACCCAATGAAATTAATCCTTCTCTAACATCATTAAGTAAATTAGGGATATGACTAGTATAATTAATTCTTATATTCTTATTAACCTTTGAGATTAGATGAACTGAACCATCTGTATCTATTAAACCTTTAATACATTTTAATAAAAAATTTTTATCTCTTTTAATCCAATTTGGGATTCCTTGGTTATTCTCTTTCTTATTGCCAGAAGAAATTCCCTTGGAAATAATAAAATCTACTAATCTTTTACCATACACTTTGTAATAAGCAGAATTCTCATTCTTCGAAAAAAATAAACTTCCTTTGACTCCAAATACCTTTTCAAAAAGAGAAGGAATGTACATACTAATAAAATCCTTATCTGTATAAGAATTTCCAGCAACGATTAAAGAGTAACATCTTATTTTCTTACCCTCTTCATATCTTTGAACATGTCCATCACCCAAAAGAATTCCAAATACCTCTGCAAGATCTTCATTTAGATTTATTTGGCTAATCTCTTTAATGTTTTTAGGAGAATTTTTTCCTCCCTTGGATCTACCCCAATTATCCTCTACTTTTTTAAGAATATATTTATCGAAAGAAATTTCAGAAAGTTTACATAGCCTTAGATAAATTTCCTCATCAAGAGTTACTCTTTCATTCTTTAAATCGTTTCTTAAATAATTCTCATTAATCTTCAAAGCTTTAGAAAGAAAACTCCAAGAAGATTCTTTTTTAGCTAACAAGATTAATTCCTTTTGCTTACCTTTTTTTAATATGATTCTCATAATTAAAATAACAATTAATCATTTAAATCTTTTATTTGCCACTACACAATCACACACCTTAAAAACATTATCTTATTATAAATATCATGGTTAAAAAAAGAGGAAGAAAAAAAGAGAAATACATTACTTCAACACCAAAAAGAAGTTTCATTAAATCATTTACTTGGGAATTAATCGCATTCGTAATAACATTAATTGCAGTTTATCTTTTTTACGGAGATATAAAAATGTCAATTAAATTTACAATTGCTCTTACTGCAGTTAAAGTTTTAATTTTATATCTTTATGAAAGAATATGGAAAAAAATAATGTGGGGGAAAGTTTATGCCAAACTCAATTCTGGTATTTAATGTAGGAAGTTCGAGTATAAAGTATAGTTTGTTTGAAGATTCAAACTTATTGAAATCTGGAAACAAAGAAAAATTAAAATCAAAACAAGATTACAACAAAGCTTTAGAAGAAATATTTCTTGAATTCGCAGATAAAAAAATAGATTATTTAGCACACAGAGTTGTTCATGGAGGAGAATTAAAACAAACTTCTTTGATAAACCCTGAAGTTAAAAACAAAATAAAACAATTTTCAGAATTTGCACCTTTACATAATCCCAAACAATTAATGGTAATTGAACTTTGTGAAAGATTCAAAAAACCACAATACGCTGTTTTTGACACAATGTTTTTTGCAGAATTACCTGAAGTTGCAAAAACATATGCCATACCCAAAGAAATAACTGAAAAGCACAACATAAGAAAATATGGTTTTCATGGATTATCTCATGAATACGTATCCAAAGACTTGAAAGGAAAAACAATAACTTGCCATCTAGGTTCTGGTTCAAGCATATCTGCAATAAACAACAACAAACCACTAGATACAAGCATGGGTTTAACACCTTTAGAAGGAATCATGATGGGAACTCGTTCTGGGAGCATAGATCCAGGAGTAATACTTTTCTTGCAAAAAAAGAAATACAATGTAGAAGACGTTCTTACAAACCAATCAGGATTAAAAGGAATATCTGAATACAATGATTTCAGAGATATTTTAAAAAACATGGATACAAACAAAGAATGTAAACTAGCATACGATTTATTTATTTACAGAATAATAAAAGTAATCGGATCATATATAACTGTACTAAACGGATTAAACAATTTAGTGTTCACAGCAGCAATAGGGGAAAATGTTCCAAAATTAAGACAAGATATTTGCAATAATTTAAAATTTCTTGGAATTAAATTAAATGAAAAAAAGAACAACAATAATGAAAAATTAATTTCATCGATATTTTCAAAAGTAAAAGTATATGTAATTAAAACAGATGAAGAAAAAATGGCAGTTGAGGAGGTTTTAAAAGTATTAAGTTACAATGAAATTCAAAAAAATTAAACCAAGTGTAAAAGTGCCTGTAGAAATATCTGCAAGACATGTACATTTATGTAAAGAAGATTTTGAAAAACTTTTTGGGAAAAACAAAAAACCAGAATCCATAAAAAAACTTTCTCAGCCAGGAGAATTCGCATCTAAAAATAAAATAGAAATAATAAATGGAAAAGAAAAATTAAGCGCAAGAGTTTTAGGGCCATTAAGAGAGCATTCCCAAGCAGAAATTTCTTTAACTGATGCTTACGATTTAAAATTAAAACCTTTACCAAAAGTAAGACTTTCTGGAGATTTACATGGAACAACACATGTTTCAATTAAAGGGCCAAAATCTTCAATAAAAATACCTGCTATAATTGCTCAAAGACACTTACATTGTTCAGAACAACAATCTAAAAAATTAAAATTAAAAGATCATCAAATAATATCAGTTAAAATACCTGGACAAAGAAAAACAACTTTCCATAACGTTCTTGTGAGAATATCTAAAAAGTATGATTTAGCAGCCCACTTAGACACCGATGAAGCAAATGCTGCAGGTATTTCTGAAAAAACTTTTGGAGAAATAGTTAAATAAATTTCAAAAAAATCCCTATGAAAGAAAAAAACTTCCAAGAAATTATGGAAACTTTGAAAAAAATCTACAATTCCATAGATAAAACCACTTTGAATAGAATGAGAACAAAACCTGATCCATTCAAAGTTTTAATTTCATGTCTTTTATCTTTAAGAGCAAGAGATGAAAACACTGAAAAAGTTTCAAATCAATTATTTGCGGTTGTAAACACTCCTGAAGAATTAGTGAAAATTCCAACTGAGAAATTAGAAAAAATAATCTTTTCATCTGGACATTACAAAAAGAAAGCAAGAGTTCTTCAATCAGTTTCCAACGACCTAATAACAAGATTCAACTCCAAAGTACCAAATAAAAAAGATGAACTCTTAAGCATAAAAGGAATAGGCCCAAAAACAGCAAATATAGTTTTAGCATTTGCATTCAATCAACCAGTTATACCTGTAGATACCCATGTTCATAGAATCCCTAACAGAATAGGATGGGTTGAAACAAAAAAACCAGAACAAACAGAACAAGAATTAATGAAAATCCTTCCAAAAGAATATTGGGCAGATGTAAATGCCATATTTGTTCAATTTGGAAGAGATATTTGCCAGCCAGTTTCACCAAAATGTTCAACTTGTCCTATAAACAAATATTGTAAAAGAATCGGCATTCAAAGAAGTAGATAAAAAAGTTCAATAATCTTTAAAATACCTAGAAAACAAATAAATTAATGCTAGAAGATTTAATTGAAAAGAAAAAAAATAATATCAATAAAACAGCAGAAATACAAAAAAGAAAAATTGATTTTGTAAAAAGCTTATTTGATGAAAATTACAGAATTATGGCAGAATATGTTAAAAAAGAAAACCTTTCTCCAGAACAAGCTTTTGAAAATTTACATTATATAATAAATACACTCTCAACTCCATTGCATTTAGAAGCAGATTCCAAAAAAAACCTTTCAATCAATGAAATAAATGAATCTATTTATGTTAAATTAGGGTATTACAAGATATTCGATGAATCCAAAATAAATCCTAAAGAACCTTTTGAACAATGTAGTTTAGAAGTCACAAAAAAAGGACAAGAAGTATACAAAAAATACAAGCAACTAGAAAACAATTAATTCTCTTACAAAACCTTTATAAATCGTTTTTATCTTTCTTCAATCATGAAACGTTCAAGTAGAAGATGGAAAAAGGATGGCCAAATGAGGTGGAAGTGGCAAAGAAAAAGATTAAAGAAAGAAAAGCATAAGCGTAAGCTTAAACGTAAATAGTTCTATTAATTAATATATCTTTGAAAGCAATTAATTCAAGACCCAAAAGAAGAATAATTATTAATTTACATAAGGATTCTATATACAAAAGTCAATATTCCCAATAAAAACAAAACCACCCCAACAATTTTATTCAGCTTTTTTTCGCTCACTAAATTAGCTAATCTGGATGAAACCAAAGCCCCTAAAACCCCTCCAACTACTGCAAACCCAAGAAGTTCCCAATGGAATCCCATTGCATCAATACGAGGAATATGTGCAATGGAACCAAATAAGGCAATAAAAAACATTACAAATATTGAAGTTCCAACAGCATGATGTGTTTCAAAATTAAAAAAGAAAACAAGCAACAAAAATATAGCAATACCTCCTGCACCTCCAAATGCTCCTCCAAGCAAACCTACAAAAAAAGCCAAAACCATACCAACAATAAATTTAGTTTCAGAATAATCTTTTCTGCTATAAACTTCATGAATATTGACTTTTCTTTTATAAATCAATATGCCTGTAAATGCTGTAAGCAAAGAACTTACCCATAAAAGATTGGTATTTGGAAGAAACTTGGAAAAATAACTTCCCAAAATTGCTCCGACAACAGCAGGAATTGCCAAATAAAATCCTGTTTTAAAATCAATGTTATTGAATTTTCTATATACTACAATTGCAAGCAAAGAAACAAAAGCATCAACAGATAAACTAACTCCTATTAAAGCAAAAATACTGTAATTAAGAAAAAGAAGAACTATTGGAATAAAAATAACTATTGCTGAAGCTCCAACTAAACCAGTTATAGCACCCGTGAAAAATCCGGCTAAAAGGAAAACCAACCAAGAAATTCCCACCATAAAAAGTAATATGAAAAATAGCTTCTTAAATTTAATCTAAGTATAAAAATCACATGAATATTTAACCACAATAAGCTTTATTAACCAACATTATTTTTTCAAAACATGGTGAGCTCTATTTGGACAGAAAAATACAGGCCTTCAAGATTTTATGAACTTGTAGGACAAGACGACATAATAAAGAGGGTTGAAGGATTAACAAATTCCATGAATATTCCTCATTTGCTGTTTGCTGGACCTGCAGGAACGGGCAAATCAAGTCTTGCATTAATTACAGTAAAAGAACTATATGGAACAAATTGGAAAGAAAATTATCTTGAATTGAATGCTTCTGATGAAAGAGGAATAAATATTGTAAGAGAAAAAGTAAAAAACTTCGCAAGAACAAAATCCATTGGAAATGTTCCTTTTAAAATAATTTTTCTTGATGAGGCTGATGCTTTAACTCCGGAAGCTCAACAAGCGCTTAGAAGAACAATGGAAAATTATTCTTCAACTTGTAGATTTATACTTTCTTGTAACTATAGCTCAAAAATTATAGACCCGATTCAATCTCGTTGTAGCATTTTCAGATTCAAGCTTCTTGAAAAAAAAGACATTGAAAAATATCTTCTTGATATTGCTAAAAGAGAAAATTTAACAATAAAACCAGAAGCGATTGAAATACTTTATGAGGGAAGTGAAGGAGACTGTAGACGTGCAACAAATTTGCTTCAAGCAACTGCCTCAATTTCACCAAATATAACTGCAGAATTAGTTTCAACTATAATCTCTAATGCTAAACCTAAAGATATCAAAGTTGTACTGGATTATGCTCTTGCAGGAGATTTTCAAAGAGCAAGAGAAAAACTCCTTGATGTTATGCTTAAAGAATCAATTTCTGGACAAGACGTTATAAAAGCAATACAAAAAGAAATCTGGAATTTACCTGTTGAACCGGAATTAAAAGTCCGTCTAACAGAAAAGACAGGAGAATCCGAATTCAGAATTGTTGAAGGCTCTGACCCATTCATACAACTTCAAGCTCTTCTTGCAAGTTTTGTACTTGCAGGTTTAGGCAAGGAGTAAAAATGGATTTAAAACAAAGAACTTATTTTGAAAAAAAAGCAAATTATAAACCTCAAGTAAATAAAATAACTTATTCAGAAAACTTACAAGATATAAATTATATATCTTCAAAAATAAGAAGCACTGCAAAAGATGCTTTGTCTGAGTTAATTTCTCCAAAAATAGCAAAAAAAGAAATTTCAGATTTATTCGATGACATAAAAAAATTAAAAAAACAAGGAAAAAAGTAAAATGTCTCCATGGGTTGAAAAATACAGACCAAAAAAGTTCCAAGATATAAAAGGGCAAAATGAAGTAATTGAAAAAGTCAGAAAATTTCTAGAAGAATTTCATCATAAAGGCTCTAAAAAAGCAATAGTTCTCCACGGCCCACCAGGAACAGGAAAAACAACAATAACACATGTAATAGGAAAAGAAACAAATTCTGAAGTTTTTGAATTAAATGCTTCTGATTTTCGTGATAAAAAAAGACTTGAAGAAGTGTTGAAACCTGCTATGGAACAAAAATCTTTAATAAAAAAAGGAAAGATCATATTGGTTGATGAAGTAGACGGAATTTCAACCGTAGATAGGGGAGGATTAACCGAATTCATTGAATTAATAGAATACACCCATTATCCCGTAATAATTACTGCAAACGATGTATGGGATAAAAGTTTAGCTCCATTAAGAAAAAAAGCAGAACTCACACAATTAAAAAACATCGATTACAGAATAATCAAAGAAGTTTTAGCAGATATTTTAAGAAAAGAAAAAAGTTTCATTGAAGATTCTATTCTCACAAGAATTTCAGTGAAGGCCAAAGGGGATTTAAGAGCTGCCATCAATGATCTTCAAACCATTTCTAAATTAAAAGACCTTTCAAGCATTGATTTTGATGAAAGAAATAAAGAAGTAGACATTTTCAATGCATTAAAAATTATTTTCAAAGAAAAAGCAACCAATGAAACCTTAAAACTATTTGACTCTGTTAAAACACCTATTGATGAAATAATTCTTTGGGTAGAAGAAAACATTCCATTGGAATACAAAGGAAAAGAACTTGCAAGAGCTTATGATTTATTAAGCAAAACAGATATTTTCAGGGGAAGAATTTACAAACAGCAATACTGGAGATTTTTAGTTTATGAAAATATCTTTTTAAGTTATGGGATTTCTTCATCTAAAAAACAATCAAAAATGGGTTTTACAACTTACAAAAAACCAACAAGAATCTTGAAAATGTGGATGAATAATCAGAAAACAATTAAACTAAAATCAATTGCAGAAAAATATTCCCAACATGTTCACATAGGGAAAAAAAGAGCAATCCGAGAATTTCCAATAATAAAACAAATAATCAATTCAAACTTGGAAATATCCAAAGAACTCAAACTTAACGAAGAAGAAATTGAATACCTAAAAAATTAATTTTTCACTTTTCTTTTTCAGAATTCACTGTGTAAGACCAAATCTCAGCAGTTTTCCAAGCATTTCTATTCAATCCTGCTTTAAGAGAAAGTTGTTCTAAAAATTGTATTTTGTCAGGAATTTGTTTCCAAACTTGAGGCAAAAATGTAGAAGAAACACCTTCTTTCTCAAGAATATATCCTCTTCCAGGATTAATTCTCATAAGCAAATCTTTTTCATTAACTGCTTCAATTTTTTTAGGTAAAGAAAGAACAGACACTTCAATTTTAATTTTCAAAAATTCTTCTTCTGTTAATCTTGAAAACCTAAAATCATGAATTGCTGCGTTTATTGCATTGTCTTGTACATCTTTCCACAATTCTTTCTCTGGTTTAAGGCTTCCAATGCACCCTTTAAGTTCTCCATTAAGAGTCAAAGTAACAAAGCAAGCTTTTTTTTCTTTGTAAAGTTCTTTTGTATTTTTATCAGGATTAAATTTCTTGTTATCGAAATAATCTCTAATTGTTTTTCTAGCTAGTTTTGTGAGTTTAAGTGTCATTTTATCAGATATTTCCTACATAAACGTTATTCAAATACTTTTTGCCTATTAATTCTGCTTTTTTCAAAGAATCCAAAGGAGTTATTTCTTTGTCTTTCATTTTATACATTGGAAAAAATCTGGAAATATGCCAAGGAATATTTTTATTGATATGTGCAATAAACTCTGCTATATGTTGAAACTCAGTTATAGAATTATTTTCTTGAGGTACAACTAAAGTGGTTATTTCTAAATGAATTCCTTTGTCATATGCTCTTTTTATGGTATGTAACACGGGACTTAGTTTTGCATGACATATTTTATTGTAAAATTTTTCATTGGAAGATTTCAAATCAATATTCATAGCATCAATATAATCTCCAAGAAATTCAAAGCATTCTTTTGTCATATATCCATTTGTAACTAAAATGTTCTTGAGTCCTTTTTTCTTTGCTAAAATTGCAACATCTTTAACAAACTCTGCAAAAATTGTAGGCTCATTGTAAGTATAAGAAATACTTTTACAGCCTGATTTAATTGCTTTCTCTACAATTTCTTCTGGTGTAACTTCTTTTCCTAAAATCTCTTTCAATTGAGAAATACTGTAATTTTGACAAAAATAGCATTTAAAATTACATCCTACAGTTCCAATTGAATAACTTTTTGTTTTAGGCAAAAAATGATACAATGGTTTTTTCTCTATAGGATCAACATTTTCAGAAACAATTAAGCCGTAAACCAAAAGGTACAATTTTCCTTTGATGTTCTTTCTAACTCCACATATTCCTTTATTGTTTTCGTCTATAATACAACGATGTTCACAAGCAAGACACTGAACTTCTTTATCTTGGAGTTTTTTGTATAAAAAACATTCATGCATAAAATTTATAACCCTTTATCAGTTAAATAATTTATGAAAGAGTGGTTTCCTTCTCAAAAAGAAGAACTTGAAAAGTTACTTGATAAATTTCTTTCCAAGGAAAGCATAGTAAGCGTAAAAGAAATAAATGGATTGATAGTTCCGCATGCAGGATATTCTTATTCAGGGGAAATAGCAGGGAAAGCATTTTCACTTTTAAAAAATCAAAACATCAAAAAAGCAATAATTTTTGGACCTTCTCATTATCAAACCTTTAATGGAATAAGTGTCTTGGAAAAATTTGAAACTCCTTTAGGAAAAGTAAACATCCCAAAAAATTCATTCAATAAAATAACTCATGAGCATTCAATTGAGAATCAAATACCTTTTCTACAAAAATTAGGTGTACAAGAAATTCTTCCAATTGCTGTAGGACAAATAAACATGAAAATAGCAGAAGAATTAGCAAGACAGTTTCTTGCAGAAGATGCAATCTTTATTTTTTCAACTGATTTAAGTCATTCTTTGGAATACAGTGAAGCAATTAAAAAAGACAGAAAAACAATCAACACAATAGTTAATTTAAAAGAATATGAACTCCCAAATATTGATGCTTGTGGATTGTATCCTCTTTTAATTTTGTTTAAAATGTGCCAATTAAAAGGATGGAGACCCCAATTAATAGAATACAAAAACTCTGGGGATGTAACTGGAGATACCGTTTTTGTTGTAGGATATGCTGGATTTGTTTTCTGAATTTAAATTAAATTCCTGATTTTTTTCTTAACAAATCTGCTTTATCTATTTTTTCCCAAGTAAATTCTGGTTCTTGTCTACCAAAATGTCCATAACTAGCAGTTTTTTCATATATTGGTCTGAATAAATCTAAATTTTCTATTATTGCTCTTGGTCTCATATCAAAAATTTCGTTTACAAGATTTGCAATATCCTCATCAGAAATTATTCCTGTCCCAAATGTATCAATCATCACAGATACAGGTTTTGCAACACCTATTGCATAACTTATTTGTATTTCACATTTTTCTGCTAATCCTGCTGCAACAATGTTTTTTGCAATATATCTTGCCATATATGCTCCACTCCTATCTACTTTTGATGGATCTTTTCCTGAGAAAGCTCCTCCACCATGTCTTCCTACTCCTCCATAGGTATCAACAATTATCTTTCTTCCTGTAAGCCCTGTATCTCCTTCAGGACCTCCAATAACAAATCTTCCTGTTGCATTTATATGTATTTTAGTGTTTTCATCAATCATATTTCCACAAACTGGTTTTACAACCTTTTCTAAAATTTCCTTCCTTAGTTCTTCTTCTGATATCTCTTCTCTATGCTGTTGAGCAACAACAATTGCTTCTATTCTTAATGGTTTTCCATTTTCATATTCTATTGTGACTTGACTTTTTCCATCTGGTCCTAAATTTTCTATTGAATTATTCTTTCTTACTTCAGCAAGTTTTTTTGTAAGTCTATGGGCAAGTATAATTGGCATTGGCATTAATTCTGGTGTCTCATTGCAAGCATATCCATACATCATCCCCTGATCTCCTGCTCCTTGTTCTTTATTTTCTCCTTCATCTACTCCTTGACTTATATCTGAGCTTTGAGAGTGTATTGATACCCAAACTCCAGCATCGTCAGAATCAATTCCAAATTTAGGATCAGTATAGCCTATATTTTTAAGAACTCTTCTAGCAATACTCTGTACATCGACAAAACCCTCGGTTGTAACTTCTCCTGAAACATGAATACTTCCTGTAGTAGTCATACATTCTACAGCAACTCTAGAATGAATGTCTTGGGTAATTAAACTATCTAGAATAGCATCAGAGATCTGATCACAAATTTTATCTGGATGTCCTTCAGTTACAGATTCAGATGTAATTAATTTTTTCATTATATTATAAATTATAATTGCCTTAAAAAAGATTATTGTAATAAATTAATTTAATAAAACTTAACACTGAGCAGTTGTTGAAGTACCTGCATCATATCCAAATCCTGCACTATAAGCAGTTGTAGATAATTGAGTTGCACAAGCTTCAGGAACATTTCCATCACTAAATGCTTGACAAATAGTATCTAAATATGAAGCAGGATCTCTTGCACTATTAACAGTAACTCCATTAACAACCAAAGTTGGACTTCCTCCAATTCCATAAAGTTCGTTAAGAGCCTTATCTGTATTGAAAAGAGGATATCTTCCACTCAACCACTTAGTTTGATCATCTTTGTTTTCTGAAATTTCAAATTCCTTGTCAGCTTTTGTGACACATGAAGCAAGTTTAGTTTTATCTATTTTAGCTTCAGTTAAACAAGCTTCAGAATCAGCTGAAGTTCCTGTTTTTCCTAAAAAGCATTTCAAGTAAGGTAACAACTTAGCTTCTTGTTCTTTCTGTATACAATATTGATTTAATTGTTCTTCAACTTCCCCATAAGAAGGGTGCATTGCATAATAAACAAACCTAAGATTGAAATCAATACTATCATCCAAAGCTTCAATTGCAGGTATTATTCCCTTCTCTGCTTGAGTACCATATGGACAATGACTCATAACAAACAAATCAACAGTAGGTTTTGAAGATTTAGGAATTTCTTGAGTTTGAGTGTTTGTATTTGTATTGGTATTTGTGTTTTCAGTTTCCTCTACTTCCAAAGGATATAAAGCTGGAACAAGATATTTACCATCTTTTGTTACATAAAAAGGAGAATCTTCCCCGTCTAAACTCAAAGTAACCAAATAAAAGCTTCCATTTTTCTCAACACTTGAAATTTCAGCATCAAGTCCTTGAGAAACTGCAAAGTTAAGAAGGTTTTCTCCTGCTTTCTCTGCCGAAACTGTTTTTCCAGTAATATTCAATGCATTTCCAAGAAGCAATAAAACAACTAAGAACGCAAGAACGAACGTAGAAACCATCCAAGGTTTATCTCGAAAACTTTTCTTTTTTTCTCTGCTTACGTGAACCGCATGTTCATGAGAATGACTTTCCATTTCTAAAAGATGAATAAACCATTTAAAAATATTGTGGTTTTTCAATCCATTATAAATCTCAACAAAAACAAACAATTAAAAATTACAATGAATTAAGAAATAAATGCCATACGATATAATAACTGGAAGAAACTCTTCAGATAAAAAAGATTTTCAAGATAAAGGATTAGCTTACATTGGAAAAGGTTTTGTTAAGATGGGACAATACACTTCTTTAAGCAATAAAATATTTTTAGATATTGTAAGAAGCCACGTAGTTTTAGTTGCAGGAAAAAGAGGAAGCGGTAAAAGTTATACTTTAGGTGTACTTGCAGAAGAATTATCTAATCTCCCAAAAGAGGTTTCACAAAATATTGCATCGCTCATGTTTGACACAATGGGCATTTATTGGACAATGAAATATCCGAATGAAAAAGACAAAGAATTATTGCAGGAATGGGGATTGAAACCAAAAAATCTGAAAGTTAAAATATTTATCCCATATGGATTTTATGATGAGCATGTTAGAAAAGGAATTCCTGCAGATGAAAAATTTGCATTAGATATCATGGAAATGAATTCAGAAGACTGGATACTTACTTTTGGATTAGACATAATAAACCCCGTAGCAGTTCTTATTGAAAGAACAATAGCAAAATTAAAACAAAAGAAAACTTTTGATATAGAAGATATAATAAAAGAAATAGAAAAAGATGAAAAAACAGAAAAAGAAATAAAAAATGCAGCAGCAGGACTTTTTGAAGCTGCAAATACTTGGGGAATATTTTCAAAAAAAGACGTATCTCCAACAAAAATAACTCATCTTGTAAATGCAGGTACTACAACTGTTTTAGATTTAAGCGTATACAATTCTGTTGGAAGTTTCAATGTGAGGGCACTTGTTATCAGTTTAATTTCAAGAAAATTATTCAATCAAAGAATGAGTTCAAGAAAAAAAGAAGAAGTTAAAGCTGTTTCAAAAGGATTAGATATGTCTTATTACTCAGAAAAAAAAGAAAGTCCTCTTGTTTGGATATTCATTGATGAAGCACACGAGTTTCTACCTCTTGAAGGAAAAACAATAGCAACTGATGCACTCACTCAATTATTAAGAGAAGGAAGACAACCAGGAATATCTTTGGTTCTTGCAACCCAACAACCTGGACAAATTCATAAAGATGTTATGACTCAATCCGATGTAGTCATTTCTCACAGAGTAACTTCTGCTACAGATTTAGAAGCACTCAACAGAATTATGCAAAGCTATCTTTTAGAAAGCATAAAGCAATACATGGATGATTTGCCCTCTTTGAAAGGTTCGGCAATAATCTTGGATGATAATTCTGAAAGGATTTATCCCATGCGTATTCGTCCAAGATTCACCTGGCATGGAGGGGAAGCTCCAACTGCAATAAAAGCAGAAAAAAAATTGTAAATCAAAATTAAAAATCTTTAAAAAGACAAAAATTGCAGTTTATTTATGAATTACTTAAATACGGCTGAAAACTTTGCCAAGAAAATATGGGAATTAAAAGAAAAAGCAAATCTAAAAGACATTATGCTTTTTGGTTCTTTAACTTATGGGAAACCAAACCCTAGAGATATAGACATAATGATATTACATGAAAATCCTTTATTAGATAAATTCCAATTTGAAATAATAGACAAAAAAATTTCAGATATTCAAAAAATGTTTATTTTATCTGAAATATTAGGAAAAAAAATAGATTTAGAGAAAATAATTGTAAACACAAACATAAAAGAATTAATAGAAAAGGGTCTTTTCAATACCAAATACATGAATGTTAATTTTTTCACAAACAACGAATATAAATCTAAATGGATAAAAAATAATGAAGAGTATCACGATAGAACAATAACCAAGGCACATATAGGAAACGAAACTTTTGAAGAATGTATTTTCAGACAAGGCAAGTTATGGAATCCATTTACACAAAAATATGATATTCCTGCAAAAACAAAATACCAGATTTAAAATATAACAACAAACTCCAAAGGTTTCAATTAATTTTCTTTGAAATACTCATAAGAACAAAAAATACCAACAAGCAACATCAATATTCCCACAATCCCCTCTACATTAATTACATTTCCCACAACATTACCTGTAATTTTTCCTAAAACATTTGAAGAAGTTAAATACAATCCAACCCCTCCCACTAATAATCCCAAAAATATTGAAACTCTTTTCTCTAAATTTTTATTGGATTTTTTTCTAATAGCCCTTCTGGCGGACAAACCTGCTAAAAGAACGCCTCCTCCAACTGCACCTCCAATAGCTCCTTTGCCTGCACCTTCCCAATTTTTTTTACTTGAAGGAAGACCAAATTCTAAATTTTTAATTGTTAACCCGTAATTTCCAACATCCTTCAAAGCTTTTTTAGTTTTTTGTTCATCAGGTAGATTGTTGTATTCTTTCAATTTTTCTTTTGAACTGTTATACTCGTTTTTAACGCCCTCTAAAGCAAAAAGATAAGCTTTCTTGTCTGCATAATTGTCTTTATGATCTTTAATGTAATCTATTATGGCTTCTTTTTGATCAATATCTGCTTTTAAAACATCTTGATAAGCATCACGAACAGAACCATATTGTGAACCTGCAAGAGCTCCAACCAATCCTCCAATAATTATCCCCCTTTTCAAACTCCTTAATATACCCATAATCAAAACAAGAATTAAATATATTTAAACTTTTACAACAACAAAAAAATCAAACAACTTGAAAATCAACCCTAACCCGAATCTTATAAGGGGCGGTTTCTCCTGCAGATTTAACCTTTAAAATTTTAATTTTCTTTTTTGATTTCACAGCCTCTTTTTTTATTTTTTCAACAATCTCGTCTGTTTCATCAACTTTACAAAAATCATAATAATATACTTTGGTTCCTTTCTTGCTCAACAAAAATGCTTGTTCCAAAAAACTATCTTTAAGATTTGGACGAGGCATTACTATAAAATCAAATTTCTTTTTCTGTTCTTTTAATTTAACCGCAACTCTCTTTATATCCCCATTAACAAAGTTAATTTTATTTTTAACATTATTTAACTCCGCATTTAACTCGCCATATTTATTTGCTTCTCGATTCAACTCGTTTGAATAAATCTCTTTAGGTTTTGAATTTTTTGCGATTACAATTGAAAAAGGGGCCACTCCAGCAAACATAACCAAAACAACTGAATTTTCTTTTATCAAAGAAGCAATTTCTTTTCTTTCATTGCTTAATCTAGGAGAAAAATAAGTTGTATCAATATTAAATCTAAAAGAACAATTATTTTCTTTATACAAAACTTCTTTGTTTTTTTCTCCTGCAAGATACTTTGTTTGCATTTTCCTAAGTCTTCCAGAAAATCTCCCAGATTTTTCCAAAACAGTTTTTATCATCCTATTACTTTTCAAAATCTCATTTGCAAATTTTTTCTTGTCTTCAACTTTTGTTTCATCCGAAAAATTAACAACTGCCACATTCCCCAAAACATTAAATGAACGATGATTAACCATTAGTAAAAAAACAAGAAAAACATTTTAAACCTTCCTAAAAAAAGAAAATATCAAAAATAAGTTTATAAACAAGAAATCCTTTGAAAAAACATGGCTTTCACAATTTTCTCTGGAATAAGCCCAGAGGTGATAATTTTAGGTTTACTATTTGTAATCTTCTTTGCATTAATACAATTATTTCTTTCAAGAAGTTTAAAAGATAGAAACTCTGCAAGTGTAATCGCATTTTGTGTTTCCCTCCTTTCTGTTTATGGAATAAGCAGAACAGGTTTTAATGTAAGTAGTTTATTCTATAACCTTGGAATCAACATCAATACAAACACAATCCAAGGAATAATGTATAGTTTGTTACCTATTTTGATAATTGCGGGATTGGTTTTCATATTTTGGAAAGTTAAAGCAAGGGTTATATTCGTATTAATTGGTTTAATCTTAATGGTGGCAAGCAGATTTGTTTATGAAAAAACCATTGTTCTAGTACTAGGAATAATTTTTCTTTTAATAGGAATTGTATTGATATACAAAGAATCAAGAAGAAAAGTTAAACATGGAATTTATTTAAGAAGATAAC
This sequence comes from Candidatus Woesearchaeota archaeon, assembly GCA_964457815.1. GTDB lineage: Archaea > Nanobdellota > Nanobdellia > Pacearchaeales > GW2011-AR1 > MWBV01. The sequence goes on along the minus strand of CAYWFA010000005.1, from coordinate 3,863 downwards.
ACTTCATAAAAAACCAAAAATAAGATTCTATTTTAATTTATTTGTGTTGACAATTAAAACCATCTTTCAAGATTTTTCTGTTGATTTTTACTTTTCAATTCCTTTAATTTATCTATTTGTTTTTGAACTCTCTCTTCAGAAAAATCATGTCTTTCAACAAGGATTTCTTTTATTTTTTCTTCATTGAAAGGTTTAAACTCAAAATCAACTTTTTCAATCTGCGGCTTGTAAAAAAGAGAAAAGATTTCCTGCCAATCAAATCTGTCTTCTTCAGGTAAACTCATAATTTGTTCTTCAACACTTTTGAATATTTCATAAGGAACTTTGTACTTTTTTACTATTTCCAAAGCCTTTTTTTGTCCAATTCCTGGTATGCCCTTAGGGTTGTAATCCGTTCCTACAAGAATTCCTAAACAAATCAATTGTTCCAAATTTATTTCAAGTGAATTAAAAACTTTATCTAATTCAATAACTTCTTGTTTAACTTCAACATATCCGCTATAAGTTTTTCTTTTTCTTGAAACAGTTAAATTTCTTATTAATCTTGAAGCTCCAAAAAGCAAACTATCATAATCTTGACTAACAGAAGCATAAATTTTTGTGTTTGATCTTGCCATATAAGCTGCTTGGGCTTCTCCTTCGGAAGGAGCTTGAATTACAGGAATGCCCATAGCTAACAACAACTCTTTGCTTTCATTTATCATTTCGCTGTTGAGTCTTGTTAATTGAGAACTGTATCTTTTCATACCTTGAAAATCAGATTCATCTCTAGCAATCTCATATCTTTCCTTAGCAATTTCACGCCCATTTTCTCTTTCTTTATGAATTTTATATTTCAATTCTGGAGGTTTTCCATCAAAAACATAAACCAATTTAATTCCTTCATCCATTAAATTGATATTACGATAAAATATTCCAGACAAATGACTCGTTATTCTTTTTTGATTGTCCATTAAAGGAGTTCCATCAGGCTGGCGTATACTTGATAAAAACTGATAAAGTGCATTGAAAGCATCAACACATACTATTTTGTCTTTTAACTCAAATTCTTCTAACTCCCTTCGAGGTATTATTTCACGTATATTTAGTCCCATTTTCCTAAGAAATAATATAATTTAGAAATATAAATAATTATCTAAAATAAAAGCATTTGTCCGTCATCCTCTATTCTACCTTCTAAATCAGGTCCTTTTTTATAAAATGGACTTTCAGGATTTTTAGAAGGATCACCAAAATAACTTATTCTTTTATTTGCTTGAACATACATATCATTAGCAACACGAACAATTCTCCAAGGATTAATGCTTATCAACTTATCTAAAGAAACAAATGCATTTGAAGATTTATTTGAAGCAACTCTTAATCCCTTGTAACCATATTCCTTAAGAATTTTTGCCAATTCTTGAGCATTATCTGGACTTCCTTTACCAAAAGAAGGAACTCTTGCATGGATAGAGCCAACTAACTTTTTATCTTTATCATACATTTCTGGAGCATAATTGAATACTGTGTATTTATTTGCCATATTGTAACTACTATATAGTACTATATAAATCTTTCTATTAAGATCAATAAAATAAATTTATCGTGTAAATTCCTAACCTTTAAATAATTCTTTTCACTCTTCCAATTATGAAAATAACATTCATTCCATTAGATTACCAAACCTTTGATTACAATGATAGAAATTACGTTCAAGTTTTTGGAAGAGATGAAAAAGGCAAAAAAATATGTATAATAGATACTTGTCCTGTTTATATCTGGGCAATATTAAAAAATAAAATAAGCAAAAAAGAATTAAGCGATTTAATTGAAGAAATAGATAAAATAAGCTTAGATCAAAAATCAAGAAAAACCAAAGTTGAAAGAATAGAGATTCATGACAAAAAATTTTTAGGAAAACCTGTTGAAGCTCTTAAAATATTTGCAACAAATTACAAAGATTTGCATGATCTAGCGGATAAACTGGATTTCGAAGAAATAGAAAAAAGAAGAGGATACGATTTAGGTTTTATTTCTCATTATATTATTGAAAAAAAATTAAATCCTTTAGAATGGTATGAAATTGAAGGAGAAATGCTTCATAATTCCGAGAAGTATGGCGGGATTGATTCCACTCTGGAAGTTGATTTTTGCATAGAATTGAAGTCTTTGAAAAAAATTCCTGAAGAAAACAACAAAACAAAATTCACTCCAAAAATTCTTGCATATGATATTGAGGCTCAAGAATTGGAATTGGGAAAAGGAGAAATCTTAATGATTTCTTTGTATGGAAAAAATTTCAAAAAAGTATTAACCTTCAAAGAATCTTCAAAAAAATCTTTTGTTGAAAAGCTCAAAGATGAAAAAGAGATGCTTGAAACCTTTGTAAAGGAAATTAAAAATTATTCTCCAGATATTTTGGTAGGTTATTTCTCTGATGGATTTGATTTGCCATATATAAAATCACGTGCAGAAAAATTAAAAATAAAATTAAATCTTGGTACTGATAACTCTCAGCCAATATTTTCAAGAGGGATTTTTTTAACAGGAAAAATAAAAGGAATAATACATGTAGACTTATTAAGATTCATAAAAAATGCTTATTCTCAATACTTACAATCAGAAACTCTTTCATTAAATGAAGTTTCAACAGAACTACTCGGAGAAGGCAAAATACAATTAAGCCCATTAGAAGAATCCAAGAAAAACAAAATAGATTGGGATAAATTCTATGAATACAATCTAAAGGATTCTGAATTAACATTCAAACTACTTGAAAAAATGTGGCCGGATTTAGAAGAAATAACCAAAATAACCAAAGAACCAATATTTAGCGTTTCAAGAAGCACAATGGCAGGAAATTTTGAAGATTATGTTTTGCACAACTTGGAGAAATTCAATGAAATTCCTGAAAAAAAGCCTTACAATCCTGAAATAAATGAAAGAAGAAACAGAGAAAAATATCAAGGAGCATTTGTATTTCAACCAACTCCCGGTTTATATGAGAATATTGCATTTTTTGATTTTTCAAGTATGTATGGAAGTGTTATCGTTACCTACAACCTTTCAAAATCAACTCAAACAGAAAACAAAAAAAATTCTTATGCTGGAGAATACCAACAAGAAAAAGTTTACTTTTCAAAAGAAACCGGATTTGTTCCTGAACTTTTAAAACAAATAATAATGAAAAGAAGAGAATACAAAGAAGATTACAATAAAAATCCAAATCCCGTATTAAAAGCAAGAAGCAATGCTTTCAAATTAATTGCAAATGCAGCATATGGATATCAAGGTTTTTTTGGTGCAAGATATTACTCTGTTGAAGCTGCAGCATCAACTGCATATTTTGCAAGAGAAAATATACAAAAAGCAATTAAAATTTTTGAACAAGAAGGTTTCAAACCAGTATATAGCGATACAGACAGCATAGCTGTAACCCTTGGAAATAAAACAAAAAAACAAGCTTTAGAACTTCTTGAAAAAATAAACAATGAACTTCCAGGAATAATGGAACTGGATTTAGAAGGATTTTTCAAAAGAGGAATATGGGTTACAAAAAGAACGGGTGATTTTGGAGCAAAGAAAAAATATGCCTTAATAGATGAACAAGGAAAAATAAAAATAAGAGGATTTGAAACAGTAAGAAGAGATTGGTGCAACTTAGCTAGAGAAGTTCAAAACAATATCATAAAAATGGTTTTAGAACAAGGAAACGAAAAACAAGCAATGAATTATTTCCAAGAAACAGTTAAAAAACTTAATTCAAGAAAAATACCTAAACAAGATATAATAATTAAAACACAATTGAAAAAATCAATTTCTGAATACAAATCCATTTCTCCACACGTAATAGCTGCTAAAAAAATGAAAGAACTTTCCAT
>CAYWFA010000004.1:0-20070 GCA_964457815.1 Candidatus Woesearchaeota archaeon | reverse complement strand
TTTCTTTCAGAATCAAGGTGTTTAATCCATCCGGTTAAAGAAGCAATATCTTTTTTTACAAAGTCAAAACCCGCCTTTGTATCCTCTCTTATTTTGTTACTTTCTTTTTTCCAAGAAAACCATCCAAACATAATATATATTAAAAACCACAGTTTAAATATCTTTTGCTTTTATCGATATAAAAAATAATTTTAATTCATCCCTGTATTTTATTTAGGCACCTTTTTTCAACACAAATCCAGCACATTTTTGTTTAAAAAATGGGGGTGTTTGTCGAAAAAATTAATTAAAAACAGCCTGTTTAAACAGCCTTAAACAGCCTTAAACAGCCGTTTAAACAACAAAAACACCTGTTTTCTCTTTTTCATCTTAATTTGTTTTTCCGTCGATAAAATCATTTAAACAGCTGTTTAAACACCCTTCCAACACATATTCCAGCACATTTTTACCTTTTTCAACACATCTTCTTTCTTTTGAATCATCTTTCTTACAAATCCTCTTCAAAAAGTTTAAAAAAATTAAAAATAACTTGCTTAACCTAAGTGCAAAAGGGCAGGAAGCACAATAAAAATTAAAAAAATTTACCGCAAAAATCCCCTTAAATTTTTTAAAAAACACATTAAATTATTGCTTTAATTTACCTAAATTATTAACCTAAATTATTAAAAAAGAAAGCTTTCTTGAATTAAAATGGTTGAGCTAACTGAGGGTTAGGGAACCCCAATTAGATCTGGTTTTTACAGGGCCAAAGAAAACCCAGAGAACATTTCTTATTTTGATTAAGAAAATTTAAGCATTGTGCAGCCAAATGGAGTTTTTGAAATGGTCCCTTTTATGTAAAGGTTATTTTTCTCTTGATCCAAACAAGTATTTGAAAGATATAGAATTAAACCAAAAATTTATCTCCTCTAAATTAGAGAATTTAACTAAAGATAACAAAGCTAACCTAAGTGCAAAAAGCCGGGTGAAAAATTAAATTAATAAAATTTTCTTGGAAATTTTTAAAAGAATCATATAAATAATTAAATATCCATGAAAACTTGAAAAAAAATGAAAGGTGCAGATGGGAAAAAAATAGTCCCAGGTTTATATGTAAAATTTAATGAGAAGGTTTCTCAAGATAATACTGAGCTTTATACGCTGCAGGAAAAAGAAGGGCAATGGATTGCTTTGGATATGGATGGAAATTATTTTTCAATAGATGACGCCCTGTTTTATGATAGCCGAAGAAACCAAGTTAGATGGGGGGTTTTAGATTCTTCTGATTTATTTTTAATAGATGAAAAAAATTACGATACATTAAAAAATACCCTTTTAAATTCACAAAAAAAGATTTCAAAGTTATTACAGTTATTAGAAGATAACAAAGCTAACCTAAGTGCAAAAACCCCCGAGCCTATAAGGGTAAATAAATCAAATCCTATTAAACCCTATCCTATAAGAGAAACCCAATTTACCACGAATTCAAGGTTAAACAACGAATCTAATTTAAGTGAAAAAGGGGCAAAAATACTTCAGTTCAAATCAAAAAAACAAAGAGAAGCTGAAGAAAGATTTTATCATTTAGCAGATCATTTATTTCCCAGCAAAACAAAAGAAGATCCAGAAAATTCAGCATAAATAACTAACTTAACCTAAGTTAATTGAAATTTTTCGAAATTATCAAAAAATTCCCAAAAAACCTCTAAAACTACGCACAATATATCTTGTGCGTACCTCAAAAAAAGAGGTTTTAAAGCCCATAGAAGCGTTTTTTTAATTTACCCTTCTTATATTATAGCTCCAACGTAAAATTTCATTTTTTTCAAACTGAACATCCCTATACACAAATTTTTCTGTTTCGCCTGTTTTAATATAATTGGTCACAGATTGTGTGAATTCAAAACCATTCTTATCTTTAAACTCAAAATCCACAATGAAATACTCTCCTGTTTTTCCAGTGTTTTTTATTTCAACAGTGTACTCTTTAACATATGTTCCCAAAAATCCTTTTTTGTTTTTTTGGTAACTTTTTTCAAGATAACTTTTTTGATTATAAATTCTTTTCTCATAATTGCTTTCCCACCTCAAAGAATTATAACTACATTTTGAATGTAGTGTATAATAATTTTTCCCACAACATTTTTCATAAGAGGGTTCCCTGTTCTCATAATTATTTTTATAATTTGAATCAACTTTGTAAACTGTTTGATCGTAATTTTGAACCGCAAAAACAGAAGGCAGTAAACCAAGAATTAAAGTTGACACCACAAAAACAATTAAACACAGTTTTTTCTTTTCAGCCATATTCAAGAAATTAAACAAGCTTTTTTAATGATTATTGTGTTTTAATAGCCATTAATTATATCATATACTTTTTTCCTGTCTTTTTCAGGGAGTCTTTTATAAATCTTCTTGATATCTTCATACAATCTCATAAGGTTTTCTTTGTCCCACCTTCTTTTTGCTTCTTGATACTCTTTAACTAACCCAAAAATATCTTTTTTATCTATTCTTACGAGAACCTCATTTATTTTTTTGTAAAAGTAAGGTTTAGTTTTGTAAGGTAAAACAGGGTAAATCTCTTTGATTTTGTAATAATTTTCTCTTGCCTTTTCCACTTCTTTTTCTTTCAAGAATTTATTTATTTCTTCAATCAAATCAATTACCTTTACCACATTGGGTTCTTTTTTCCATCCAATCATCTTGAATTTCTTCAATACAGTTGGAACCAGCACAATCAAGATAATTGCAAGTATAAATGCTAAAGCAAAATAAATTGCAAAATCTGAAGAAATTCCTCCAAAAACAAAGAATCCAGTAACTTTTGCTTCAAATTTGTTTAAATCGTCTTCAAAAAGAACAGTTTCCGTTTTTTCTAAATCTTTTACTTTTACAGGACCATTCAAATAATAAACAATTTCTTTGTTTTCAAGATTATCATACTCCATTTCAAACATGTTGTTGTCTCCAATGTTTATTTTTTCTGTGATAAAAACAATATCTTCAGAGTTTTCAACAACCTCTTTTGGAATTATTTCCAAAATTTTATCGTATGAATCATCGTTTATTTCAACCTTCTTTTTAACAAAAACCATTTCTTGAGTCCCGTTTTGATATTCTATTGCAACTTTTTTCACTTTCACAGAAACGGAAAGTTCATTTTGTATTTCTTTGTTTATTTCTTGTAATTTTCTCATTGAAGATTTGCTGAGTTGAGTGTTTGACGAATAAAAATACTCTTCTACTATTTCTTGAAACTCTTTTTCAACACTGTTTTTTATATATTCATAATTTTCTTGGACATCGATGCTTATTGGAATGCTGTTTTTTATTTTTTCCAGCTCTTCAAGGTATTCTTCTGTCTTTTTTTCTTTCAACTCTTCACTGGAAACATATTTGTAATTTTCTTGAAAAAAATCTTGGATGTCTAAAAGCCTTTTTTTGTAATATTTTGCATCATTTAAAAGATTTAATCCTTCTAAAACTTCTTGTTCTTCTAAATCAAATTCAAAAGAAAGGAAATTGTCCGCAAGTTCCTTTAATTCTTCCACTTCTTGTTTGTGATCATAATCCAAAGAAACCTGGACACTTGTACCATTAACGGCTATTTGAAAGATATTCCATTCAGAATCATGGTTCGAGGAATTATCATAGCACTCAATTTCCCAAAGATAGATTCCATCTTCAAAATCTTGAAGTTTTATTTCAACTTCTTTGTTGTTTTGCACAGAAAAATTATTTGCAATAGCTCTTTGTTGCGAATTTACAGGAAAAACCAGATTTGTTTCACTTGTAGAACAAGTAGTTAAAGATGCACAATTTTCATACAGTTTGAAAGTGCAATTTTGTATTTTTATGTTGTCGCTTGCCTTATATGAAAAGTTGATAACTTCCTCATTAAATACTTCTTTGTGTTCAGGATTATACAAAGTTATAGAAGGGGGATCATCGTCTTCTGGATTTTCATTTTCTGTAACAGTTAATCCGTTTTTAGTTATATTAAAGGTATTTTCTCCTGGGATTGTTACAACCAAAATTGGAGAATATGTCCCTTCTTGGACATATTTTTTAGTGAATTCCCCAGAAAAGATATTTGAATTTGGTGTCCGATAATCATTGGTTCCATCTCCATAATCCAATATTATTGTTTGAATAACTTTGTTAGGAGAATTCACATTCACAGTTATTTTCACAGATTTTCCTTCTTCAATGGAAGTTGTGTTTAAAACAATATTTGCACTTACCACAGAAAAGTTTGTTAAGATAACGTAATTTGGAGCACTTTCATTGAATGTTGCTTTCAAAACATAATTTCCAGCACTATTCAGTATTGATTCATCCATTGAAATAGAAGCAGAATTCAAATAACTCTTGGTATAAACTACTTCGTTTCCATTTTTAATTATTTGAACCGAAAAATTTGAAGGATAACTTGAATTTACAAGGATTGTTTCAGGATTTTTTATTTTATTTTCAATTAAATCTAAAAAATAAGTTTTTCCTTCTTGAAGCGAGCAAGAAAATTCTTCATTAATAGAAAAAGCACCTAAGCTGGTATTGATTATCGAATTGTTTAAAGGATCAATACAAACAACCCCCCAATTATAATTTCCATTAGGTAAATTTATATTATATTCTTTGTTTAGATTGAAATTCTCTTCCCAAATTCCTCCCACTTCTAAACTGCAATTAAATTCTTTTGAATAATTTACACTAATATTAAATAAAATAGGATTTCTTACAGTTCCAGAGGGGCCAAATACATCCAACAAAAGATTTTCCTGAGACTCATTGAAATAATTTATCTCCACAACCACTCTGAATATTTGTTCACTTAAGTGAGGAACTCTCCAAGAAACTCTATCAATTAAACCGTTCTCATTTTCATCATAATATTCAACCTCGAATTCTGGTAAATTTGTAATCTCTAAATCTTCTTTGTTTTTCCAAAATATTTTTATTTCATTTGTTTCAGATTCTTGGGTTAAGGAAGTATATACCCTCAAATAACCCTCATAATGTTCTTCACTTGAGAGAATCACCTCTTTTTCAACTTCGCTTTTCTCAAGTTCCTCTTTTGTTATTTTCATCCCCTCATAGTCTCCAATATCTATCTCTTTTTTACCCTGGACCTGCAAAGAAGTATAAGTTACATCTTCAAAAGAAGGGCTTGAATCTTCAACCAAAGAATCTTCAAAAGAAACCCCCTCTTCGAAATTTTCTTGTGTAAGTTCTATGTATTCGGCATTTCCTTGACCGCCCGAATTTTTAGTTACGTAATTTTCTATATTCGTTGAAGAATCATTCAATTTTAAATTTGAATTGTTATCCGATTCATTAATTGTGTTATTTAATAAAGGCAATAAATCCTCTTCTTTTTTTTCTTGATTTGAAATTGTTCCAGAAAAATTTTCAGAGTTTTGTGATGTGGAGGTTATATTTTCTTCTTCAACCAAAGAATTTATTTCAAAATACCCCGAATCATTTAAACTTGAATTCAATAAGTTTTGTTGGCCTTCTCCCAAGCTTTCAGATATCAAAGAAGACTGATTTTCTGAGGTTGAATTTTCTTGAGCAGTTATAAAAAACACAAGAATTATCATTAAAGAAAATACAAGAACAGAATTGAATAATCCTTTATTCATCTTGCTTACCTCTCTTTATTTTACTGGTTAAATATCCTTCATTATACAACCAAAGAGTTATGATTTTTCCCACAACATCTTGTTCGTTGCTGCCAATAACACCAATAAGTTTTCTTATGGCTTCTTTTTGGTTTAAAGGAATTGTGCCCTTAACAGTAGCACTTTTAGATTTAGCATCATTTAAGTCTTTTTTAGGCATTATATAAATATCCTAAGGTACTTTATAAAGGTTTCGATTTTAATGTTCTTTTTTTTAAGAAGATTTAAATAAATAGTTCTCGATATTGAAATTGAAAAAGAAAGTGAAAAAAACATTTTTATTGAAAGAGGCGAAATTTTTTTTGTTTTTTGTATTTGTAATTATATTAATCATTGTTCCCTTTGTATTGGGAGAAACAGAAACAACCCTCAACATTCCTAATGCACCCCCTTTTCTTATACAAGAAATTCCCGATCAAAGCTGGCCAGAAAACGAGAGTTTAATTAATGCTTTTGATTTAGACGATTACTTTCAAGATCCGGAAGGATTAACCTTGTCTTATTATAATTCCTCCCCTAATGATATTTATGTTGAAATAAATCCTTTAACCCACAGTGTTTCTTTTTTCCCAAGAGCAGGGTTTTCAGGAAGCAGAGAAGTAACGTTTTATGCTTCAGATTCAGAGTATGATACCTTAAGTAATATCGTAACCCTTTCTGTAGGTTTAGATGAAGAGCCGCCAAAATGGTATTCTCCTTCTATAGATAGAACGATTATTTATCAAAACGATTTTGTGGGTTTTTCAACAAACTGGACAGACAATAGAAATCTTCACGAGTATATTTTTTCAATCAACCAGGGGGCAGGCTGGTTTAATTACACTCCCGTTTCTTTTTCAGGGCTTGAAAACATTTCATCTAGAAATCTTCAAATAATGGCCCCTCCTTTAAATATGGTTTACTGGAGATATTATGCCTTCGATGGTTCTGGAAATATGAATGTTACGCCTATACAAAACTTCACAGTTTCTTTTCAAGATATACCTCCTGGAGGAGGGAGCAGTGGAGGGGGTTCAGGAGACGATGAAGAAGGAACTATATCTGGAATAATTCAAAGAATAGATGTTTTGAAATTAAGAAAAATAGAGGATTTTAGAATTAGCTTTTCTGAACTTAAAGTTTCTTTGAAACAAGGATCTTCAATAACAAGGGTTTTACAAATTAGCAATGTTGGTTTAGAAGAAATCTTCCTTAATATCTCTTCTCCTAAACTAAAAGATTTTATTGTTTTCAGTGAAACCAACTTTTCAATTCTCCCCGGAAAATTAAAAGAAATAACTATTGATTTTTATGCCCCAGAAAGAACAATTCCTGGACAATATTTCGGATACATTACTGTTCAATCCCCAAAAGTAACAAAATCAATTCCCACAGTTTTAGACATACAAGCATTAGACTTGGAGTTTGATTTACGTTTAAATCTTTCAGATGAATACAAAATTGTTAAACCCGGAAAAGAAATAAAAGTAAACATAACTTTAGAAAACATCAAGGACTTGAAAGAAATAGATGCTTCTTTGTATTATGCAATAAAAGATTATACCGGGAAAGTTTACAACTTCTCTGAAGAAGAAATTTCTTTTCTCTCTTCCTTGAATTTAGAAAGGAGTTTACAGGTTCCTGAAATTGCTCCAGAAGGAAAATATCTTTTTTATGCAAGAGCAACAGACAATCAAAACATTGCAATAGATTCGGTGGAGTTTCAAGTGGGAACGAGATTCAATTTTTCTTCTTTTTTCAAAATAAGTTCAATTCTTCTTTTGTTGATAATTTTTGCAATTCTTTTAGCTGTTTTTATGGTCAAGTATAAAAGAGATAAAAAGAAAGAAAGGTTGCTTGAACTTTACATAATGTTAAATAAATTAAAAGCATTAATCAAGCAAAACAAAGAAGAAGAGGCTTTGGAACTTTTCATTAAAATAAAAAAGATGTATCGGGATCCTGTACCAAAAGATGTTTTCAATGACAAAGAAAAACTAAAAAAAGAAATAGCTAGTTTATATGAATCTTTTTCAAAAGAACAGAATTTTCAAAATAGAGATTTAGAAAATAAGAAAGAAAATCAAGAACTTCCACAAAAAACAAATAATTCTGCTTCTCAAACTTATATTAATTATATTCAAGAATGCAGAAAAAAAGGATTCACGGACGCCTTTGTAAAAAAAGCTCTTTTAGATAAAGGATTGCCGGAGCAAGAAATAAATAAAGCCTTTGATTATTTAAATCAAGAAAGCAAAACAAAAAACACAAAAGAAATTAAAAAAGAGGTAAAACCAAAAACAAAAAAATGAAACTTATTAAGCCAAACTTAATTTTATTTTTCCTTGTAGTATTCATTTTATTTTCTTTGTCTTTTGCAACTTCCTTTACAGAAGATTCTGCATTTGGAGACGAAATAATTAAAGACCATTATTCGATTTCTAGAAGTAAAATTGATAGGACTGTGGGATTAGGAACTTTATTTCAAGATTTTGTAACGATAGAAAATTTCAATACCCAATCCATTTCAGTCGGATTTTCTGCTTCAGGAGACGTTTCAAAATTAATTGAATTTGATTATTCCGGAGTGGAAGTTTTGCCCCAAAATAGTTCCTCGTTTTATTTTTACATAAAGGGTGCAGAGGTAGGAAATTACACGGGAGAATTATCGCTTTCTGGAGGAATAACCGAAAAAATACCAATAACAATAGAAGTTGTTGATTCTGATTTAAGCCCATTATTTTTTATCGATTCAGAACCATTCAAGAAATCTTTTAAATTAAATGAAGAATTAAGATTTAAAATTTTTCTCAACAAATTGAAATCTGGACAATTAGATAATTTAACTCTTAAGTATTATTTACTCGATTCAAAAAACGATTCATTTTTCTTGGGAGAAGAATCTTTTAATTTTACAGGTTCATTTTCTTTAGTGAAAAATTTCACCGTTCCTTCTGAAGCAGAGAAAGGAGAGTATGTTCTTCAAACCTTTGCCATCTATTCCGGAGAATCTATTTTTTCCTTAAGTCAGTTTGTAATAAAAAAACCTTTCTTGAGCAGAGTTCTTTTTGGTTTTTTACCTGTTTGGGCCCTGATATTGGGCTTAGGCTTAATATTTTTGTTTCTTATTATTTATTTTTTAATAAAGAGGCATATAAAATTGTCTAAAAAATACAGAATGGAGCTTGACACAAAAAAACTCCCTGCTCCAAGCAAAGAAGTGCTTGTTTTAGGCAAAATTGCCGAAACAAAAATTAAAGCATGTTTAGAGCCAGAAAAATTAAAAACACACACAATTGTGGCGGGAGCAACAGGAGGGGGAAAAAGTATTGCAGCTCAAGTAGTGATTGAAGAAGCGCTGTTGAAAAACGTAGCAGTTATTGTTTTTGATCCAACAGCCCAATGGTCTGGTATGCTTAGAAAATGCGAAGATAAAAAAATGCTTTCTTATTATCCTGCCTTTGGTTTAAAACAAGCAGATGCAAGAGCATTTTTTGGAAATATCCGACAAATTTCTCATGCAAGAGAAATAATCGAAATAGAAAAATTCATACAACCCGGACAAATTCAAATATTTGCGCTAAATAAATTAGATCCTAACGACATGGATATTTTTGTTGCGAGTGTTATAAGACAAATTTTCAAATCTGATCCAAAAGAAACTCCCGATTTAAAAGTTCTTTTGGTTTTTGATGAAGTTCATAGACTTCTTTCCAAATTTGGTGGAAGTGGAGAAGGGTTCCTACAAATTGAAAGAGCTTGTAGAGAATTCAGAAAGTGGGGAATAGGAGTTATGTTGGTTTCCCAAGTTTTAAGTGATTTTGTAGGAGAAATAAAAGCAAACATAAACACAGAAATACAAATGAGAACAAGAGACGAAGGAGATTTGGGAAGAATAAACACCAAATATGGGGAAGAGTTCTTGCAATCTTTAGTTAAAGCTTCGGTTGGAGTAGGGATGTTTGTAAACACTTCGTATAATAGAGGAAAACCTTATTTCATTAATTTCAGACCAATACTCCACAATACAAGGAGACTTTCAGACGAAGAACTGGAAAAATACAACAAATACAACGACATAATCGATGATTTTGAAAATCAAGTAAATCAACTTGAAAAAGAAAACATAGACATTTTTGATTTCAAGATGGAACTTAAACTAATAAAAGATAAACTTATGACTGGAAATTTCTCTGTTGTTGATATTTATGTTGAAGGACTTGGACCGAGATTGCAAAAACAATGGGAAAAAATAGGAAAGAAACCCAAAAAAGTTGAAAAGAAGTTGTTAGACGAATCAGAAATTCAAAAGTCTGTTCAAGAAGCAAAGAAAGCTAGAGCGGTTTATGAAAAAGAAGAACAGAAAAATCAAAAGAAAGAAGAAAAGAAAGTAGAAGCAGAGAACATTTCAACAAAAATACTCAAGGCTTTAATATTTGACAATGGAATTATGATTTCTTCTTTAAAAGAATTAAAAGAAACTTTGCCAGGATTAGATCAAGAAATATTTCAACTTCATGTAAATGCCCAAAAAAATGATATTGCAAAGTGGGCAGAACAAGTTTCACCAGATTTATCTAAAAAACTTTCTACAGAGCTAAATAAATCCAAGATGGTTTCCATCTTAGACGAATTCATTAAAAGTAAAAGTCCTGCCCCTAAAAAAGATTAATTTAAATTATAATACAAATAAACTTCTTGAGTGTCCAAAGAATTATACTCTCTTAATCTTGAAGGGATCTTTATTTCATAATCATAAATCCCATAAGAACCCTCAGAAATTTTATTTACTTTTGCAGTAAAAACAATATCCTCTTTATCTGTTTTATCAAATTCACCATTTTCTCCATCTCGATCATCTGAAGAATCCCACAAAAGACCAGTTATAAAGTTTGAATTATTTGTGGAATTAATCACCGGAATATCCGTTATTTCTTTTTGATAAATTATCATATTTTCAAGGTTTTTTGGATTTTGGTTTTCTGAAAATAAATTAGATATTGAATCTTGAAAATCTTCCATGCCAAGCAATTCATCTATTTCCAAAAAATCGTTGGAACTCTCTCCTCCAGATTTGGTTTTTCCAATTGCAATCAAAGAAAGCCAATCGACATCACATTCCGAATCAGTTATGAAAATATTTCCTTCAATTTGGCTCTCATTGAACCATTTTTTTATATTTATATCGTCACCTCCAATAATTTTGTCCAGACTGATGTTTCCATAAATTTCTTGCCAAGCATTTATTGAAAAAGTTTTGTTTGCCTTATTATTACTTTCGTTTTCTTCATTTATCACGAAGTTGGAGTCAGCAAGAACAAATATATTGCTTGGTCCTATTTGAGCATTCCATGAAATATTTACTGGAGACGAAGAAAGAGAAGTTAGATTGATTACAGAATTTCCGATATTCTCACCCTCGCTAGAAGGATCTCCCTTGAAAAAACTTACAAGTAAATTTTCTGCATCAGAACATCCAATATTTTCAACAAGAGCGTTAATTTTTATGTTTTGATTTTCCATTGGATTTAACTCACTTAAATCAATAGTTGTGAAATTTATATATAACTCCGGGGAACCAGAATAAACTCGCACCGCTTGTGAAGTTTGATTGTTCACATTACCCGCACTATCATTTACAATACAATTAAATATCCAATACCCAATTTCATTAAGAGGAATATCAGAATAATAGCTTTCTCCTGTAATAAGAGAAGTGCTGTAATTTTCTGTTCCTGAAGGAGAAATTGCTTGTATTATTACTTTATCTATATCAAGCAATTCATCATGTGCCGTGCAGTTTACTCTTGCATAATTTGCTTCTCCGCACGAATAAGTCAAATTTGCTAAAACTGAATCAATAATTGGTTTTGTCAAGTCAATTACAAATGTTCTGTTTTCTGTTGCAAATGAAGATATTGAAAGATTATCTTCTGCTTTACAAGTATATTTATAAATTCCCTCTGGAAGTATTTTAGTAAACGTTTTGAATTTTTCTTCAAAAGTTATGTCCTTTGTTTCATTTAATTTCCACTCTCCAGTCCAATTTCCATACAAACTTATATTTTTTATATTTCCATCCAAATCGTCTCCCGAACAATTAAATTCAATTTCTGCATTTGATATATTTGCAAAATTTGTTGGAAAAACAAGGTTTGTTGTTGGAGGAGAATTAATTGAAATGTTGTTTACAAAGTCATATCCAAAACCAGTTACACTAACGTTTTTTTCTTCGGAAACATAATTATCTCCGTTGTTTATTACTTTCAATGTTAGCGTGTTACCTATTTCACACCCGTTTGTTAGAAGTTCACAGTCAATCATGTAGATGTTATTGGCATAAGAATTTCCATTTATTCCTATTATATCTGTAAGATTATCTGATGTACCAATATTAGGATTCCACAATAATATTGTGTGGTCATTTGCAGACATCCCGTCTTTTGCATCTTCTACATACCCCACTATATAATGTGCTGCAGAAAGATTATTCATTAGAAAAATAAAAAAATAAAAAAATAAAAAGAATATTAAAAATATTTTTGTTTTCATTTTATTTATTTTTCTCCATGTTTTTTACGCTTTCCATTACAGCTCTTTTTTCTTTATTACTAAGAGTTTTGTACCTTTCTCTTGCTTTGTTGTAAATCTCCAAAGCTTCTTTTTCTTTTCCCTCTTTTAAAAGTTCTTTTGATTTCTTTATTTCTTCAGCA
Source organism: Candidatus Woesearchaeota archaeon (assembly GCA_964457815.1). Taxonomy (GTDB): domain Archaea; phylum Nanobdellota; class Nanobdellia; order Pacearchaeales; family GW2011-AR1; genus MWBV01. The sequence goes on along the minus strand of CAYWFA010000004.1, from coordinate 7,712 downwards.
GTTTTTAATACAGGTTCTAAAGAAGGTTCCCTTTTTATCTTTAAAAAGTATACTGTTAATATTGTTGCGAATAGTGCTAAAATAATTATTCCCCAAGATCCTTTAGATTCAGAATTAAATATAAAATTCCCAGTTATCTTGGATGATTCAGGAGAAGTTATTTTTATTGGACTGATTAAGATATCTTCTAAAGAACTAGCAGCCAATTCCTTGCTTAAGTAATAAACAATGCTTGTAGTGTCAGAATTGAAAGACAAAACAGGATCTTCTTTAACAACAGTATATTCTAAATTTAATATTTTCATTTCAGAAGATTGCTCTGCTATTTCTTTTGGAACAACCAACACAAATTTCAAATCCTCCTGTCTTTCCAAGGCAGGCTCAATTTCTTCTTTTAATAATGTAATTTGTTTTTTTGTTCCATCAAGATACAATATTTCCAAAGAGTACAATTTTCCAGTTATCTTTATTTGTTTATCTTCTATAATCTTTAAAGTTTCACTTATAGTTTTTTTGTAATCTCCTTCTAAATCAGAAGACCATTCAAGAACAACTCTTTGAACACTTTCTTCACTTAAATCCCTCTTAACTTCCCTTTCCTCTTTTATTACAATATCTTCAGGTATCTTTTTTTTGATTATATTTAATCTAAGAGTAGACGAATCTAATTTTTTATTTAATTCTTCTAAACTTAAATCTTGAAGTTTATACCCTTCAACATCTCTTTTCAAAGAATTTAATTCAGATAAAGCCCCTTCCAATTCTTTATCTAATTTAATTTCCTTGAATATTTCTTTTTCTTTTTCTTGTTTTAATTCTAAAAGTTCATTTATTGATTCAACGTTTCCCACAACCGAATTTAATCCAGAAATAAAATTATCCACCTTTCCTATTAAGCTGGGATTAAGTCCAGAAGCCACAGAAGAATTTGTTAATAAGGCTGTTGCATAAACTTCTCTGGATAAATCTCCAACATTGCCTGCTTCATCAACTCCAGCAACGCGATAATAATAAGTTTTTCCTTTTTCCACATCGTTGTCATAGAAGTAATCTTTTGTGGAGGTGTCATAAAAGTTTGTATAATCTAATTGAGGATTTTCAGATTTGTATATATTAAACTCGTCCAATTCTTCTTCAGAAAACCAATTTAATTTAATTTGCCCTTGATAGCCCACAGCATTAATTATATTTATTGTTTCGGGTTTGGAAGTGTCCACAATAAAAGAATTATCTCCCAATATTTTTGTTCCAGATTGGCCAGTTAAATCTTTTGCTTCAAATCTAAATGAACAAACAGCTTCTCCAACAGAAGGAGGAATAATTAAATTTCCTTCCCAATTTTCTCCCTCTCCTTTCAAAGAAATAGTTTTATACACCTTTTCATCGAAACTATATTCTAAAGTGGGTATTTCAAGACTTGTTTTAGAAGTTATTAAATTTATTCTGTATTTTCCTTCTTTAAGAGGGGGATTTTCTGAGAGCGAGATTGTAGCATAAATAGGAACACTTGTAGCAAAACCTATTCTCATAAGTGGATTTGAACTTTCTCCACACCTAATATAATATTCATGGAACCCTTCTTCTAAATTTTCTAAGTATGCCTCATGAGTTAAACCATACTCTCCATCAAAAACATTTGAAATAGAATATGCATTTCCATAAAAACACTCTGTTTCAACATTTGTTTTTATCCTCAAAACAATTGAATCTGTTTTATACACTGTACTATCAACAAATGAAGAATTGGTAAATTCATAATTTGTAGTAATTACAAAAGCAGATGCAGAAGAAATAAAATTCAAACTAAAAAAACAAAGAAGTGCAATTAAACAAAAAAGTAAAAACTTGCGATTCATTTAAATTTACCTCCTCTTTTCTTTTCTTTATCTTTTTCTTTTTTTATTCTATATGCCAAATATGCGATAGCAATCAACAAAATAAGATAAATTAAAATTGTTTTTATTGTACTCCAAGTTAACCCTGTCCTTTCAACGTTTATTACGGTTGTTTTTTCAAATGTTCTTTTTCCGTCATAAAAAACCACTCCATTAACAATATATTTCCCCTCGCTTCTTGGAGTAAAATAGAATTTGAAAGTTTCTCTCTTTCCAATATTTACCTGATTCAAATCACTTTCCAATATTTGAACAACTTTGTTTCCAAGAGTTATTTCTCCTTTAAACCTGGCATTAACTGTTTTTTCTCCTGTGTTTTCAAAGAGTGCTTCAATAAGGGTGGTGTCGCCCACTTTAATCCATGGAGGAGAGATTACACTTAAAAGAACTCCCTGTGATTTTAGAGCCCCTTCTTCAAGAACATCAAAAGTTAAAGTTTCAGAAGCAAAACATTCAACCGAAGTTACTTCCGCCCAATATTGCCCAATCTCTAAATCAGATGAACTTACAGGGATAATTATTTCTTTTTCAGTAGTTGGAATAATCATGTCCTCTGAAAATTCCACTTGTTTCAAGATACTTATTCTGTCTCTATCCCATATATCAATTTTAATCGTAGGATACAATCTTATATTTCCTTGGTTGTAAATATTTACTTTAAAGAGAATGTCATCTCCTTTCTCAGCAGATTCTACATTAAAATTCCAAGCCCTACAGGAAGAATATTCAATATCTGTTATTTCCACTTCTAAGTATAAATCCAAAGCAGCATTAATTATTCCTGTTGCTTGGCCCGCCTTACCCTCGCCTTCGCTTGAAGTAGTTACTCTTAAGAATCCTGAGTAATTTCCATTAGGGATATCTGAGGGAGGTTCAACAATTACTTTCAAGTAATAGGGTTTGTTTTTTGATACTTCAAATTCCTCTTCTTCAAACGAAATCCAATCTGCAACTTCTCCTCTTGTTTGTAAACTAACTCTCGTAGGTTCATCAGAGTCAATCGTGATTATTACAGTTCTTTCAGAATATCCTCCTCTTAAAACATCTTTAAAATATACGTTTGCGGGGCTTATACCGATGTTTGCAGAAGATACAAAAGAGAGTAAAGAAAGGAGAGCCACGACTAAAATTATCATTCTGAACATTATTATATTTTTATTTTTCATTTAACTCCCCGGTGCTTGAACAGCACCAAAAATTATATTTCCTTGACATTCTCCGGAAACTCCCAGAGGAACATAAATTCTCCAATAAGTAGCATTTATTGCTTCATTAAAAGTATCATTCTGTCTATAATCTAAATTGAATTCTTTAACAGTAGGAGATAAAGTTAAATTAGTATAATTTCCTATAAATTGAGATAAATCCAAATCATCCAGATTATTTGAAGTTAAATTATATTTTTCATTTTCAATAGATATGTTTTTTATAGAACCTTTAGTACAATTCATTGCATTTCCGTCATTTTCTGTAAATCCATAACCGCTTAAAGAAAGATTAATTTTAACATTTCCATAATTTATAACATTTGTAACATTTTCTTTTGAAACCAGTGTTGCATTAACCTCTCCATAATTTATTATATCTGGAAGTCCCAAGGCCAATAAACTAGATATGTTTATTGTATCGTACCCATATCCTGTTTTCCCTTTTGTATCATTAACAAAAATAGTACAATTCCATATTCCTTGGTTTGCATAATACCAAACATCAAAACTACAATTAATCCAGCTTGTATACGCTCCTTCTTGGGTGACTGTACAAGAGGAATTTGTATAATGAAGATTATTATCATCTGCTGCACCATATGTTGAAGAGGTATTATCAAAAAACATTGCGGATCCAAATTGAACGTCCCCCCACCCATTATAGTCTGTTGCTAACCCCCAACAATATACAGTTCTTGAAGCATTTGGGATTAAAGCCATAGAAGAATCATTGTTTTCTATAGACATGTTGGACATCTCTGGATATACATTACCCACTGTTAAATTTGTAATTACAGTAACATTATGTTCTCCTACTCCCGCAAAAACTTCTTCAGGAAAAAAAGAAAATAGAATTGCTAATAGAACTATTTCTAGTGCAATCCATAAAACTAATTTTTTATTTTTTATTTTCATTTTCATTTAACTCCCCGGTGCTTGAACAGCACCAAAAATTATATTTCCTTGACAATTTCCAGAAACCCCTTGAGGAACATATATCCTCCAATAGGTAAGGTTTATTGCATCATTTACAAGATCATCTTTTCTATAATCTAAATTGAATTTTTTTACGGTTGGAGAAGAAGTTAAATTTACATATTTTGTTTCAAATTCACTTAAATCAATCACCCCTTCATTTGAAGAAGTCAAATTAAATTTTTCATATTCTATAGAAATATTTTTTATTGTCCCCTCACTACAAACCATAGCATTTTTATCATTTTCAACAGACCCATAACCGCTTAAAGAAAGATTGATTTTTACATTTCCATAATTTGTTACATTTATTTTAGATTCACTGGATACATTTCCATTATCTACCTCTGTAAATTCTATGAATGAATCAAGTCCCAGCGCAAGAAGAGTATTAACAAAAGATAAATCACTTCCCTTAGAACTTGCTGAAAGATTATCTTCTACATTTAATGTGCAATTCCAATTTTGAGAATTGGCATAATACCAAACATCGAATTTACATATTACCTCAACTTCATCGGAGTTTCCATAGGAATAATTCATAAAACAACTATTATTTGTATAATGATGGTTGTTGTCATCCTCTGCATTGTAATCTGAATCAACATTATCAAAGAATCTTGCAGTTGCATTTACCAAGGAATTTTCTCCATCGTATTCTGTAATTATTGCACGGCATGTAACATTTTTTGTGTCAGCCGGGATTAAATCTATTTCATCTAGGGGGATTGTTATATCATCATCAACAACAATAGATGTAACATTTGGAGGAGAATTAAGAGTTAGCCCATCTACAAGATCATATCCTGCTCCTGTAACAGTGACATTTTTCTCTTCGGAAACATAATTATCTCCGTTGTTTATTACTTTTAAAGTGAGGTTGTTTCCGATTTCACATTCATTTGTAAGCAATTCACAATCAATCATATAGATATTATTTACATGAGAATTTCCATTCACACCGATTATATCTGTTAAATTATCTACTATACCTATAGAGGGATTCCATAATAAAATGGTGTGATCATTAGCAGAAGTTCCATCTTTTGCATCTTCTACAAATCCCACAATATAATGTGCAGCATAACACATAGGCAGCATTAGTAAAATTGCAAATAAGTTTAAAGTTATTATTTTTTTCATTTTAAATTTAAGGTTATTTTTTGTTTAGTTATTATTTCATAAACCAAATTTGGATAAATTACAAAATTTTCACCAATCCCTCCAAAAACATTTACATACCCAAATGTTTCTTCAGTTTGATCAATATAAGTTACAGCTGTAATTTCAGGGTACATCTTAACTAAGTCTTCCACATAAAGAGGACTAAATTCTTGACTAAGATTAATCAAATTTTTTCCTTCCGTTAATTCAACACTTTCTTTAAAATCTTCAGCAATTATAATTCCACTTACACATAATACCGTAAATATTAAAATTAAAAGATATTTATTCATCTTTTATCCTCCTCAATTATTATTTTTTTATTAATAGGATCAAACTTAAGAACTATTTTTGAACCTTCTTTTAGATGAAGGGTATCTACGATTGCTTTTGGAATTTTTATCCTATATCCTTTTTGTATTTTATTGTCGTTAAATGTTATTTCTACCATGTACTTTTAAAAGGTTATCTATGGTACTTATTTACCCTCTTTTAATACTAGGTACATACTTTTAAAAGTATTTAAATCTTGCTATATTTAAGGTGATATCAAAGGAAGTTGTATTACAACAATATATAAAAATGGAAAATCTTAACTAATAAAATGAAAAAAGGGTTGATTAAAGCAGGAATAATAAGTTTTCTTTTACTGTTCTTATTTGGATTAATTATCTTTTCTTTTTCTTCCTCTGCTTATTCTGGCGAAGAAAACATTCCAAAAGATTCAGCATTTTTTAATTTTGAGCCCGACAACGTGTATCTTCTTAAAACCACTTTAAAGTTTGATTTAAATCGAATGGGAAAGTATGAACTAAGGATTACCAAACCCTCTGGAGAAAAGATTTCTCGAGTGGGTTCCAATGATAGGTTTTCTTTGGATTTAGTTGAGCCGGGAAAGTATTCTGTGAGTATTAAAAGAGGCAATTTAAAAAAATCCTATTCTTTTACAGTTGTGTCTGAACTAGAAACTCCCCCCGAGAATCCCGAAACACCAGAACTTCTAATAAAAGGGAAATTAATCCAGGAAAAAGCAGAGATAAACAAACCTGTTTCGTGGAAAAAAAGACTAAATGAAAGTTTAATTGAGATTCCTAATGTTACTAATTTAACTTTAACAAATGAAGAAGGGGAATCTTTTCTTGATTACGATTTAAAGACAATTCAAGGAAAAAATTATATTCAAATTAATAGCGGGCTATCAGAAGATATTGATTTAGAATATTTTACAGAACCTCCAAAACTTGAGGAAAAGATTATTTCAGAAAATAAAAAAGAGGTAATTGTTTCTTCTCCAGAAGATGTGCACTATGAAGAGGTTTTAGCTTATACTACAATATCTGAAAAATTATCTGTTGGGCAAGAAAATTTAATTAAAATTTACTGGAAAGAAAATGATGCGTATTTAAATTTTCAGGCTTACGATACAAATGGAAATAACTTAATTGACAGAATTGAATGGATCATTCCCCACTTATCTAATCAAACATTTGAAATAATTTTAATAACTAAAGCAGAACATCTGAATTCAGAAAGAATATTTATTTCAGATATTTATGAAGATGTTAAAGAATTAGATGATGTCTGGTCTGAAGAAATCCAAGATGAAAATTATGTGCGAGTTGTTTTTGAAGTTCCTTTAGATAATAAAAAAGACATCACCATTTTTCCACGCATTGTATCCGGAAATCCAATTGTTGAAGTTTATGAATTTAATTCAAATACAAAAATTGCAGAATTCAATCCATTGACTTCAAACGAATACAATAAAATTTATTTAACAAATTTGATTTCAGAAAGTCAAGACACCTTTGACTTGAAAATTATCGGAGGTAGCGTTCAGTTTGATTATATTGTCGATCCATATCAAAGGATATCTGAAGGCTTTGGTTCCAGTACTACCTGGACTGTTCCTTCTGGAATAACAGAAATAACCGTTGAAGCTTGGGGAGCAGGAGGAGCTGGTGGAGGTGCTGGTGGTGGAGGAAGTGCAGCTGGTGGTGGAGGTGGTGGAGGAGCTTATGCAAGAAGAAATATAACTGTTTCCCCCGGACAGCAATTTACAATAACCGTTGCTCCGGCAGCTACAGGGGTAAGTAATGCAAATGGAAATTCTGGAGAAAGCTCAAGACTTTCAAACGCAACTGCAACTTATGTTCAGGCAGCAGGAGGAACCGGAGGTTCCAGAGGAGGGAGTGGTGCAGGTGGAGCAGGAGGTACTATTGCAGGGTCAATTGGAGATGTTAGATATGCAGGTGGAGCAGGTTCAGCAGGTGTTGCTGCCTCTTACGGAGGAGCAGGAGGAGGGGGCGCAGGAAGTACTGGTACTGGTGGGAGCGCAAGCGGTTCAACTGCGGGAACAGGAACATCCGAACTTGGAGGAGATGGAGCTAATGCTTTAGTTGGAACAGGTAATGGAAATATAGGTTCTATTTATGGAGGAGGAGGAGGGGGTGCAAGAAAAAAAGGAGGA
>CAYWFA010000003.1:1993-20600 GCA_964457815.1 Candidatus Woesearchaeota archaeon | reverse complement strand
TGTTTTAGAAAAATTAAATCTCAAATTCATTGAAATCTTCTGCAATTACAACATTCTTGAAAACACTTTTTGCATCCCCTAAAAGATCCTTAAGCTTATTGTCGTACCTTTGAGAGATATGAGTTAAAACAAGTTTCTTAGCTTTAGCGGCTTTAGCAATCTCTCCATCTTGCTTTGCTGTAAGATGCATATGTTCTTTTGCTTCTTTGGCATTCTCTGAACTGAAACTCGCATCACAAACCAAGAAATCAGCTTTTTCAACAAATTTCTTTATCCTGCTGTTAAATAATGTGTCCAAAACAAAAGAAATTTTCTTTCCTTCTTCAAAATAAACTAAATCCTTTGCTTTGTATTTTTTACCTTGATAAACTATGTCTTTTCCTTGTTTAAGATTTTTCAATAAAGGTCCTTCAGGAATTTTATATTTTTTTAATTTCGATTTATCTATTCTTGATTTACCTTTAACAACAAAATTGTATGCATTTGTAGGAATTCCATGTTGCATATTTTCTGCTTCAAGATAAAAATCTTGATTTTCATAAAACTTGCCTGAAACTTCTTGTATTTTTATTTTGAATCCATTCTTTAAATGTTTTATATCAATAAACTCTTCAATTATTTTCTTTGCACCCTTTGGACAATAAACCATTAATTCCTTGTTATATCCACTGAAATTCAAAGTAGAAAGCAAACCAGGCAACCCAAAAGTATGATCTCCATGAATGTGGGTTATCAAAATACGAGTCAATTTACAAGGATTTAATTGTGCTTTTCTGAACTGTCTTTGAGTTCCTTCCCCGCAATCAATTAAAATATTTTCATCTTTATAAGTAAGCAAAATTGCTGTGTGGTTTCTTTTTGCACTGGGTATTTGTGCAGAAGTTCCTAAAAACATTACTTTTATCTTTGATGCCATTGAATATACAAGAAAAAACCATTTAAATAATTATCAATAAAATAAAAATAAAGCTCAAGCTAGGATTAATACGCCGAGAAAAAGCCCAGCGAAAAATAAATCAACGCTCAATATTTCGAAGTCAAAGGTTTTAATCTTTTTTCAATGCAGTTGAAGCAGGAGAGATATAAATTATTGTATCTCCTCTAAGGAAAGTCAATCCAAGACTTTTCTTTAGTTCTCCATCTTGCATTTCTTTCACATTATCTAAAACTAGATTAATGTGGATATCAAAAGCCAACAAAGTACCAACAAAATACTTGTCGCCCTTCAGATGCACCAAAACTTCTTTACCTTTAGAAGTATTCAATAAATCCAAAGGTCTTTCAATTCCATTAGCCATATTCAGAATATAACGAAATCGTTTTTAAACCTTTCTCATGTTTCGAACAATAAATTTTCATAAAAACATTTATAAACAAAAAACCAACTATGATAATATGAAACTAGGAAGAAAAATCACAGGGGGAAGATACATAAAACGAACAAAAAAGAAAAAGCACTCTTTGCCTGGACAAAAAAGAACAGTTAAATTAGCTGTAGAAGAAAAAAAGAAAACCAAAAGAACCAAAGGTGGAAACAAAAAAAATTATCTTTTAAGAGGAAAGTATATTAATATACAAGAAAAAGGAAAAAAATTGAAAAAAGTTGAAATAAAAAATGTTCTTGAAACCCCTTCCAATAAATTCTTAGCAAGACAAAACGTTCTTACAAAAGGCACAATAGTGCAAACAGATTCAGGAAAAGTGAAAATAACTAATCGTCCTTCTCAAGAAGGTATGATCAATGGTGTTCTAATTGAATAAATTGTCTTATTTCCAGTGAGAAAAACTTAAAAACCCTCATTAAATTTCCTTATAAAACATACGAAAGCTTTATAAATGGGAAAACTTTATAAACCCTATTATTAAACCTGGAAAATAGTAAAAATTATGGCTGGAATAAGAAAATGTCCCGAATGCGGAAGCATCAATTTAACTTATGATTCTCACCTTGGAGAAATAATTTGTAATGATTGTGGGCTTGTTGTTGAAGAAAAAATGGTAGACACAGGAATGGATCTATCAGGCAAGTTTGACAAAAGTGAAAAAAAAGGTAGAGGAGGAGCACCAATTTCTATACAAAAATTTGATAAGGGTTTAACAACCAATGTTGGAGAAATTTCAGACATCTACAGATTAGAACCTAAACAAACCAGAAAATTCTTAAGATTAAAAAAATGGCAAGAAAGAGTTTCAACTTCAATTGAAAGAAACTTAAGACTTGCAATGGCTGAATTAAGAGTTATTGCATCTTACTTAAATCTTCCAAATGTTGTAAGAGATGAAGCTTCTAGAATTTATAATTATGTGTTACAAAGAGGATTAGTAAGAGGAAGAAGTATGGAGTCTGTAATTGCTGCATGCCTTTACGCTGCTTGCCGTTCTTACAATATCCCAAGAACATTAGATGAGATGGCAACAGCTTCAGATGTTGAAAGAAAAGAAATAGGAAGAACTTATAGATTCATTATAAGAAAACTAGGAATTAAAGTTAATCAATCTTCTCCAAAAGATTATGTCTCAAGATTCTCATCAGTTCTTAAATTAAGTCCTAAAACACAGAATGATGCTCTTAAAGTATTGAAACAAGCAGAAGAAGTTGAATTAACTTCTGGAAGAGGCCCTGCAGGAATTGCTGCTGCTGCACTTTACGTCGCTGCTTTAATGAACGATGAAAAGAAAACCCAAAGAGAAGTTGCAGATATTGCAGGAATAACTGAAGTAACAATAAGAAACAGATACAAAGAATTAATTGAAAAACTTAAACTTGAAGATAAAATAAAACAAAAAGAAGCTGATTCCAAAAAGAAAAAGCACGAATAAATTTAATTTTCTAAATATTTTTTTAAATCAACTAATTTAGGCAAGCCCAATTCAATTCTTTCTTTATCACTAATTGAATTATCTAATTTATATTGTTTATATTTTCCATTTTTTAGTTTAATAATTTGAGTCCCATATTTTTGAGGTTTTTCTTGAAGTTGCAAAAGTCTATCTTCTATTGATGCAATAAGCCATTTTTTTTGGTTATATCCTTCTTTTTGAGCTATTTTTATATGTTTTAATGCTTTCTTAGAACAGCTAATATTAAAACCATGATGATAAATCATAGCACAAATAAAGTGCTCTCTTGGAGAAAAAGATTTTTTCTTTTCAATTAGACTATCAAGCCTTTTTCGAATATCTTTATTTATCTTGTAAAATTCTTTGTCTGTATAATTCTTTTCCCACAATCCAATATGTTTTTGATCTTCTTTGTATAATTTTTCAAAGGTATTCATAATACTCATAATCTTAGAAACATTATAAATTGTTTCATAATACAAATCTTATTTATCTAAACCTTTTTATACACTCAATTTTTAAGTTTCTCATGCGGGGATGCCGGAGTGGTCAAACGGGACAGGCTTAGGACCTGTTAGCTCAGTGCTTACCTAGGTTCGAATCCTAGTCCTCGCATATAGTTGTCTTATTTAATTCAGAATCAAGTATATCCGCATTTACCTTTAACATGTTCTGCAATCCAAGATGTACCTTCTTCAACACACGTATAATATAAATCTTCAACACATTTAGTTTCTCCTTGGGTACATATAACTTCTTCGCATTTACCTAGACCGAAAGCAAGAGAAATATACTTACATTCTTTAAATAATTTAAATCCAATTGCTTCGCATTCTTTAGGGTCACAAAAATTAGCAATACCTTCTCCACAATCATTACATATAATTGCATCAGTTATAGCTTTTTTTTCTGCACTTGAAAATCCAACTAAAATGGTTGCCAATTCACTATCAGACAAAGAGGGAGCAGGGGCAACAGGTAAATTACCTCCGTATAATCTCAAAAGCTCGAAATATTTTGACTTAACATTCTCAACATAATTATCGTCTCCAGTACATCCCCAGCCATTATATCCTCTTAATGCAGCTTCCCATCCAGAATAGGTTTCAATAATTGGAGGACAATTAAAAGTTAGTCCATCTTTATATGCACTATACTTTAATCTTAAATGCTGAGCACCAACCCTTATATTTAATTCTTCATCTTCCAATAAATTATTTTTACAAGTATTTTTATTTGTAGGAAGCCCATAATATCCGCAATTACCCAAATTTATTTGCATAAGGCCCACATCATTTCCATCAGGAGATAAAATAGATGTACAAAAGCTTTCTTGAGACATTATAGCCAATAAAAGCAATTCATCTGGAATATTGCTTACGCCAGAATATTGAACAATCCATTCTGCATAATCTTCACAATCAGTTCCACAATTACATCTGAAACTAGCTGAAGAAACAGAGGTAGATAAAAGTTTCATTAAATTAGTTAATTTAGTTAAATCCCTTCTCTGGAAATTAGATTCCAAAGAAGAAGTATCCATATTTGCTCCTGATGTACTTCCATATTCGCTTCTAAGCTGAGCAGTTTCAGGATCAAGCAATATTGCTCCCCCTTCATAAAGATTTGTATTTCCATTAAGAGAATTAATTAATCCAACATTTTCGGTAGGAGTTAATCCATTATAATTTCCACTAGGTATGACTGTTGTTGAAACATCAAGTAAAGTATCATCATTAACACCCCATTTCCATCCATTAACCCCCTTAAACTGATAATATATAGGAGAAATTCTTGCATTTCTGATATCAACTTCAAAAATTCCTTTATGATTCATAGTGGTTACAACATCTCTTTGAACTGTAAGTCTTTCAGGATCATAGGTTCCAGTTCCAGAATAAGATCCAGAATCTCTATAATAAGAAGACAATTCTTTGTTGAATATTCCCTCTTTTTTTATGTTGGTTGTTCTTTTTATAAGTAATTCAATTCCTCCTAAATAATCCTTACCTTCTAAAGACTCAACAAAATTAACACTTACATCATCAAGTTGTCTATCTTTTTCATCTATAAACGTGCTTGTATCAAACCACTTTCTTCCCTTAGGAAAATCCGGATCATTACAACTAGGATTAAATGCTGTTCCTCTTCCTGTTTCTGCAATTGCCCAATGCCACTCTGAATTAAAGAATTTATAACATACATTTGTTTCTGATGAACCATCTTCAAATTCAATTGCAGGTGAAACATACCCTCCATCTACTTCATTTTCATCAATATCAGGTTCAATTGTTCCTTCTGGGATTTCAGTTATATCTGCACATGCTGCTCTATATACATAAGTTATATACCAAGTTGTTCCAAATGGAGCAGTGTAATTTTTAGCTGCAACAGGCCCAGGTGTTCCTGGATCATGAATTATTTCGGTTATTACAGAACTTCCTGTAACATAATATCTTGAAAAAATTGTTATATGTTGATATTTGTCTGCATCAGGTTTATCACTACAACCACTTCCTTGACATCCCCAAACAATTACATCTCCCTCTTTCAATCCTGTTTGCCAATCAGACCGAGGTATTTCAGTATAACCTCCGCTAACCATAATAGGTATTAATTCTACTATTGCATCCCTATCTGAAGTAGCGCTTGCTAAAGGATCATTTCCCAATGCAGGTAATGCTCCAGCTTCAATTAAAACATTTGAAACAAATGTAGCACACACATTATCCTTAACCCAGCTTCCTGCTTGTAATCTTGTTGTATCTGTTCCTATCTTGTTTTGTGCGATAGTCAAAATTCTTTTTCCAAGAATAGATTCATCACAAGGCGCATTCAACAATTTATCTTCTTCTTCCTTAACTTTCAAATAACTTGTATAAGCTTCCATAGCCAAACTTGCATAAGCTTTTCCTTTCTCTAAATATAAATAAGCTTTCTGATTATTATAAAAAATCTTTCCTGTATTAAGAATTGAATTAATTAAAGCAATTTTTTTAATTGAATCTGTTTCAGCTTTAACTTCTTGTTTTTTAGAATTGAATTCTTCAAAAGAAAAATAAGAATTCCCTATAGATGTTAAAGCATTTTTATCTATCTCACTTAAAGCTTCTTCTTCTAAATTCAAAAACTTCATAGCATCTTCAACACTCTTGGTATCAATCCAACACCCAATATTTTTATCGTCACAATATCCTACTTTTTTCCATCTTTCCCCTTCTTTTCCAATAAGAGGATCTGTTCCTGCTCCGGGACTATTTGTTGAACATGTCCTTATTATTCCTTGAGAATAAAGTTCTGAGTTAAGCAAATTATCTGCAGCACTCTCTGCATTCAAATCCAAAAGGCTATAAATGCTTGCACTTCCAGAAGTACAATCATCTTTTGTAGTAATATCTTTATCTGTTGCTTGATCTTTAACATACAAATCGCTTAAATAATTAACAGCAAAAGAAGTTGAAACTTCTTTGAAACCACATTCTTCTCTTCCATTAACATTTATACACAAAGTACTATATCCTGAAGGAGCTGTGAAGTCCATTGCTTCATCAACAGATTCTCCTCTTGGAATATATCCAGAATCAACCATTCTGTCTACAATGGTATCTTGATAATAAGAACTTCCAGAACCTCTCAATTTAACACTGTAATAAGCTCCAGAATCTGTTCCAGCATAAATATGGAAATAAACTTTGTAATGAGAAGTTGGAGGATTAGTTGAAGTTGTTAATTGTGATTCTTCAAATTTTCCTGTAAACTGGAAAGGAGAGTCAGGTGCTATAAGATTAGACAAGAAAGTTCCCCCATCAGGATAAACCACAGAAGCAAAAGACCCACATATTGAAGTTCCAATTTCTTCAGTTGAACGAGCTTTAAATGCCCTATAAGAATTTTCAGCATAATATTGTGTAAATGAAGTCACTGAATTTTGAGCGTTTTTGAATGCTTCAACAATTGATTGATACTCTCCCCCTCCCCTTGAACTTTGTCCAACAACTTTTTCAAGAATTCTTGGACCCATCAGTTTCACAACAGGGATTGCTTGCTTCCAAAAAAATTCACATAAATAAATGCTGTGCATCTCATCACAAATTCCAACTGTTTCTCCTGTATCTATGCTTTTTTGAAGACATGCTGCATAATCTTTCTTAACTGTAATCCAATTTTCAAGGCCTGCATTTATTCCACTTATACAAAAAGGAACATAAACATCTCCTCCTTCCCATTTAGCATTAGGGTAGCATAAAAATAAACTTCCCACAACTCCTGTTTGAATTACATCTGTAACAGGATATTTTCCTCCATAATCGCATCTGGAAGCAGGACAAATAACTGGATCACACACATTGAAAAGTAAACTACAATCCTCAACAGACATATAATCTGTACATTGTCCAACAGGAGTTGAAGTTACAGGTTCTCCAACTTTAACAGTTCCCACATTTGCATTTATAGAGACTTTAGTTACTCCATCTTTATAGCCTTTTTGTGCTCTACTTATTGCTAAGATTGCTTCATTTATTTTTTGTTTGATATTAACAGAATTCGAGAAAGCATTTGCATCGTTAGCTTGTGCAGTGTTAATTAACTGACAATAATCTCCCCCAAAATCCTCTAACTGAAATTCTTCAATTCCATCTTCACCCACATTACACAACCAAAATTCTCTTATAACTCCAGAAGCATCATAAGCTGTTTCAGGGTATTTAATTCCAGCATACCATCCTTCTTTTCTATCAAACGGAACAACAACGGGGTATTTTCTGTATGCATAAGTTCCAGAATATCTCAACAAAATCTCTGAACTTCCATATGATGATTTATATTCATTCTTGAAAGAGATAGCTTCAATTACTTGGAAGGTGTAATCTTTTAACTTATTAATAACCTCTTCATTTCTAACATAATTACCCGTTACATCATATATCCAATATACATTGGAAGAAGTATTCTCCGCAGTTATCTGCATTGTTTTCTTTACAGGATAATACTTAGAATCAATTTCTCCATCAAGCACTAAAATATAAACTTCCCCTCCTATTTGCGCAGTTGCAACAGGATTATTTGGTTGAAGATTACTTATTTGAAGATTAATCCCTCCTAAAGTTTCTCCTTCATATATCTGTTTGGTTTCTGGCCTTTTATCATCATTTATCAAAATAACATTATTGGGATTAATGTTTAAATTATTTGTTTCTATTTTTCTCAATAATTCTAGGCTGTCCTCAGAATTTTTATTTACATCTGCAATAACAGAATTCAATCTTTGAATTGCAGTGTTTCTAAATTCATCATTTGCGCTAGCAGGAGTGCTTTGAAGATACATAGCATACATTTGAATTTCTTTAAGTTCATCAAAAGTATAAGCCCCATTATCTTGAAGATATTTTGTATTAAGAGCTTCTTTAAGTTTATTTAAATCATTTATTCCTTCTGTTTGGGAAGCAGTTAAAGAATTAATTGTATTCTCAACGCTGTCTGAAAACTTGCTTAAAAATTCATCTGAATTCTCTGAAGCAATTCCATCTACTATTTGATTTTGTTTGTTGATAACACTTGACAACCTATTCACATCGCTTTCTATTTCTTCTGAATGAGCTAAAAAACAAGAATTCAAAGAACTGTACTTTCTAGAATTTTCTTTCATTTCTTGTTCGCATATTTTGTTCCATCCTCCTTCTCCGCTCATTACTTCTTGTCTTGCTATTGCCCCTCCATTCCAATTTGCAATTAAATTTTTAACGGTAAGAATTCCAAAAGTTACGGTGCATGCTGCTTTTCCTGCAGAAACAACCCCTCCAAGAGCCTTAGAAACTTTCTCCCAATCTTCTATTGATTTATTTATTTGAATTATTTTTTCGGCTGCTTTTTCAGGAGAAAGTTGAATTGCTCTTTTTTCAACACCTATCTTGAAATTAAAGGTAGAATTACTTTTTGCAAATTCAGTACTAGGTATAACAGAAACTTTAGCAACTTTCTTTAATGTTACTTCAGTTAAAACAAAGGTATACTCTCCATATTTCTCAGAAGAAACCCCTTTCCTTAAAGTTTTAGTGTCTACCAAAACTTCTTTTTTATCGCCGTGATTATCCACACTTATTTTTATTTTAGCTGAATCAGTTTCCAAATCTTCTAAAACCATATATTCAGAAACTTTCAATTTTCCAAGTTCATCGGGAGTTCTAAATTCAGATGATAAAGAAACAATTTTATCTTTTCTTAAATCAAATGTCTTTGACTGTCCATCAGAATCAGTCACAACAACTCTTGCACTGTATTGATTTATTCCTGGACTACTTATTCCTTCAAAAGAAATATCACTCGCTTTTCCATTAATAATAACTTCTTTAACAGCATTTTTGGAATTCAAAATTTTAAGATAATTCACACAAATCTCTGGACTATAAATTGAATCAGAATAATCTTCCGCAAATTGTTTGCATAATTCAAGCATCGTTTCTTTTTGTCCAAGAGCATAAGCCAAATTAATTTCTTCAATTAAAGCCATTTCTCCATAATACAACAAAGATTTTTTATCTTCAACTTCTTGAGGATAACTGTTGATAACTGTATCAAAAGAACTCATTGCATCATTGTAATGATTTATATGTTCTAAATCTTGATTTAAATCCAACGAGTCTCTATTTTCCACCCCCGAAAATCCTTCAAGAGCAACCCTTCCTCCCTTGAATTCATAAGCTATAGCAGTTCCTCCGGTATTGTCCATATAAGGAACAAATTTAAAATCCTCTCCCTTCACGATATATTGTACAACAGTAACAGTTCCAGTTACAACCCATTTATTGAATCCTTCTGAAATTTTATCTAGTAGCCCTGTTTTACCTGAAGTAGATTTAATTGATTCTGCATGTCTAGCAACAGAAGTTATTTCCTCATACGACAAAGAAGATTTATGAACTGGTAAAGCAACCAAATAAGTGTACAATCTGGATTTTGAATCTGCGGTGTTTAAAACAAATTCTTCTCCTGCCACTCCAACATATCCTAAATAAACAAACTTCTTTCCATCACTTGATTGATATAAATAATCTCCAACTTCATACGACTTAACATCTCCATTAACTTCTAAATCAACTTTTGGAAGTATTCTAAGAGAAAAAGGACTAGCAGCTTTATCATCTTCTCTGCATTTTATTTCAACTTCTTGAGAAACGCCCTTTGAATCCAAATCAACAATAAAACATTTTCCATCCAAAAAACTTTCTCCTTTTCTTAACTCAAGGTAATCATCATTAACTTTTATTCTTGCAAATGTATCTGGATCTTCAACTCCTTCCAATTTCAATTGCAAACTTGTAAGACAAGGACTCAATCCAGGAAGATAAATTTTATTGGAAGCTTCTCCTCCAGCTTTCAAATTAATATTCGAGGAGTATCTTTGAAGATCATATCTTCTTTCTCCACTTAAAATTCCCCTTAATACTGTATTATCAGAATAAACAGATAAAACTGCGTTATCTGCATTCACATCTTCTGCTCTCAAATATCCTCTTCCACCCCAAAAACTATACCTCACATAACTCTCTTGCCATTCTTTATCGTCCATAACTGGAAGATAAAACAATGCATTTCCAACTCCAAAAGAATTTGAAACATCATAATTAAACATTGCAGTTAAAGTTCCATTAACCCAACAAACTTCACTTCCCAAAGCTGTTTTCTCACAATTTGTTAAAGCGGATTCATTTGGCTGCTTTCTTAAAGTTATAACGACATATCCTAAATTATCCAAAGAAAGAGAACCTCCCAAACCCATTTGATTTGCATATCCCAAGGCAGATTGTGCAGGCATATATCCTATATTCACAACTTCTTTTGGATAATCTTTAACAAAATTTATTTGATTTATTCCAGTAACTTCAACAAGAGGATTAATTTTTGTGGCAGTCATTTTACAAAAAACATTAACATTTTCTTCTTCCAATAAATCACTTGTAACAACAGTTGGTTCACAACTCAGTGGACTTATTTGAACAATGAAATCTGTTCCCTGTTGACACATTGAATCATCAATTCTAAGACTATTCCCTCCGTAAAAAAATCCTTCTCCTCCTAAATTATTCAAAGAAGGAGTATAACCAAGGGTTTCTGAATAAGATGCAGAAACAATCAAACAAGCAAAAATAATGTTCATAAATAAAACAAAAATAAAAACTCCCTTTTTGTCTATCAACCTCATCTTAAATTAACCTCCAATCCACTGCTTTCAAATAAAATATAATTTTTTTGTATCTGTTCCAAAGAATTTGGTGCAGGGAAACTATCCACATTCAAATCAACAGCTTTAAATCTCCTCAAATCCCCCTCCAAGAAAGTATAATTGAATTTTCCCCCTGCAGATAAAGCGTTTGAAATAATCTGAGCAGGAACTTCCACTTCATAACATTCAGTTTTTGTTAATCCTAAAACTCCTCCAATGGAAGAACGAGGAACTTCAATACATTTTTCTTGTGTTGTTGCACCCAAATTCAAACTTGAATTCCTATAAACATAAACTTGTATTTCATAATCTCCCTCCCCTAATTTAACTGTTTTCTGTTGAGGATAATACAAAATCTGAGAAGAATCATCAGAAGTGAAATAAATAACTGCTTCTCTGTTGTAATTTTGATTTTCAACCTTAAGTTGAACATTCATATCATAAAGCTTAGAAAGATAAATGCTTAAGGCTCCTTCAGCCATTGTTGAATACATAATACTTTCTTCTTTGTATCCATCCGCTCTTACATTTATGAAACCATTAACACACTGAGGGAATTCTCCTATAAATGCCCCTTCTTCAGTTGCCCCGAGATTACAAGTTGTTCCCAAACATGAATAAGAAACATACGCATCCACTGGTTTCAAATTTGAATCATAAACTCTTACATTTGTTTTAACGTTCTTCTCTTCACATAATTCATCATAAGAAATTTCAACTGCTTCTCCTCCTGAAACAGTCCTGGGGGTATTCCTTTCAATTACAACAGCCATAGGAAATTGAAATATTTCTTCCGCTGCATTTCCAGAAATAATCTGAACTAAAACAGGATATCTCATACTATAAACAAAATGATATGGAACATAACAAAATCCTAAAATCCCCATTCCTTCTTGATTTCCTACAGGATTAGCAAGCATTATTTGTTCATCAGAGGGATTAACTTCAAAGGTAGATGTCCAATTTTGGGAATTCAAAAACCTAACTCTTTGATTGGAAGGAATTCCATTTATATCCACTTCAAAATATTCTCCTTTGGTGTTTCCTTCTTTAAGCATCAAAGTGTTTAATTGAATCGCTTCTCTTAATTCTCTGAAAACCTTGCTAGCATCCCAAACAAGAGGAGAACAACTCATTTCAACTCCATCAACAGGAGCATACAATCTTAAAACGTCTATTGCATATTCTTCTAAAAACAACTCTTGTTGTTCTTTTTCATAAACATTAAGAGCAGATTTGTAAAGTGAACCCAATTCAGAATCAACTGAAACCTCATGATCTCTTGCTAAATAAGTTTCATCCTCTCTTGAAACCAAAAAATACATTTCTAAATTTAAAACAACTTTACCATCATTTACATTAATGTCTGCTTTTGGTTCTCCCATTGTAATCTCATATCCTTGAGAATAATAACTTTCAAAAGAACACTCTCTTGCTTTATCTCCAATAAATCTTTCTAAATCTTTTTCCATATCTTTTTCAGAAGGAACCTGCTCTTTCTGAATGTTATTTCCAGAAACATAATACCAATAAGGAATTGGATTTCCTAAAAAATCAAGTTGAGAAGAAAAAGGCATATATTCTGAACCTGCCTCATATTCTGGAAGATAAATATATCCTCCTTGACTTTCAAGAACATTAATCCCAAGAACCAAATCATTTTCCAAGCAATTAATGAAAGTGTTGTAAACTGGTTCCATTTCTGAAGAAATTCTGTTTGGAAAAATAGAATTTCTGAAAACGAAAACAACTGCAACCATTGCAACTAAAAGTATTGCAAGAATAATAAAAATAGCAAGTTGTCCTTTCCTGTTTTTCAAGCAAAAATTATCAAATAAATTCTTCGATTTCACCCTTTTAAACCTCATCCAAAACTAATGAAAAATATCTATATAAAGTTTATGAAATTTTAATTCCATATTATATTATATATTAAACTTAAGTTTAAGGATTTTCAAAGAATTTGCCTTCAAGATTTTCTTGTTTGTTTAAGAAATTTAAGAGATTCAAAAATCAAAAGACCTCCACCAACAACAACAATCCACTTATTCAACTTTAAAAGAAATTCCGGTAAATTTACAAACTGTAAACCAACATTAAGAAGATATACTCCTAAAAGAACATATAAAATAAAAATAAATGTTTTCCCATTACCTCTTGCCATAGTACAAATAAAAAAAACACATTTAAATATTTTACTGATTACAAAAATAAGCTTTATACGGTCCCATAGTTTAATGGTAGAACATGTCCTTGACGTGGACAGGGCTGCAGTCCGATTCTGCATGGGACCATTCAATTTTTCTTTCTTTTTCCAATCTTTCCCCCTTTAACCTGTCCCCAATTCCCTTCAACTAATTCAACATTAAAATCCTCTTCATTTAATCCGCTAAATGTTATTAATTCTTTAAAAAGCTCTTCAGATATTAATCTTTCCTCACTAAAATAATTCTTCAAGGTTGAATAATTCGCTTCTATTCCTCTATTAATCAACTCTTTCAAAGAAGGACAATTAGTTTTTTCAAGAACTTTCTTTAAAAATTCTTTTTGTTTGCCTTTACTGAATTTAACTCTCATTTTATGTGATTTCGTTATATAACTGCGGGACCACAATATAAAAAACTTTTTAAACCAACTAAAACAAAGATTTCTATGAAAATTCCAAAAACAACTAAAAGATACTGTCCACACTGTAAAAAAAAGACAGAACAAAAAATAAAATTAGTTGGAACAGGATTCCAAAGAGGAACTCTTACAAGAGGTTCAAAATACAGAGCTAAATTAAGGGGTTTAGCAAGAGGAATAGGAAATAAAGGAAAATGGGGTTCAAAACCAGCAGCCTCAAAATTCAAAAGAAAATCAAAAACAACTAAAAAAACAAATATTATGTACACCTGTAAAGTCTGCAATAAATCTAAATACCAAAAAAAAGGTATCAGACTAAGCAAACAAGTACAAGAATAATTAAATAAAAAATAAATTAAATAAAAAATAAAATGGCACAAACAAAAAAGAAAAAAAAGTTTTTTGATGTAGAAATGCCCCTAATCAACAAACAAACTCAAATATTTGCCTTTGAACTTTCAGAACTTCAAGGAAAATACATTAAATATGATTTAACAAGAATATTAAGAGGAAAAAGCATACTAATGCAATTCAAAGTTCAAGTTCAAGACCACCAAGCAATAGCCCTTCCAAGAGGAGCCCTATTAATGCCTTATTTTTTAAGAAGAATGATAAGAAAAGGAACAGATTATGTTGAAGATTCTTTTACAGCAGATTGTAAAGATGCTACTCTTAAAATAAAACCATTCTTGATAACAAGAAGAAAAGTTTCAAAAAAAGTTAAAAGAGGTTTAAGAGAAAAAGCAAAACAAGAAACAATCAAATATTTGAAAGACAAAACAGCTTCAAGAATTTTTGAAGAAATATTAAAAAACAAAATGCAAAGAGAATTAAGCCTTCTTTTAAAGAAAATTTATCCTCTTGCTCTTTGCGAAATAAAATCTCTTGAAATTGAAAAAGATTTGGAAGCAAAAGAAAAATCAAAAGAAGAAACAGAAAATAAAGTTCAAAAAGAAGAAAAACAAGAAACAAAAGAAAAACCCGAGAAAGAAAAGAAAGAAAAAAAATCCAAAACGAAACAAGAAAAAGAAACTGATTCTCAAGAAATCAAAGAATAATTAAAATTATTTTAATTTATCAAATAATAACTTCATTTATTTTGCCATATAAACTGTTCTTGAAGGAAATGCAAATGCAACGCCTATTTTCTCTAATTTTTCTTTTATTTGCAAATTAATTTGTTCTTGAACATCCATATATTTATTGTAATCACTTGTTCCAACATAATAAACAACTTCATAATTTAAACTTGAATCTCCAAAATTTTTGAAATGCACTCTATCTAAATCCGCTCCTTCCATCTTATTGATTATTTCTTCAACAACTTTCTTTACTTTCTTTAATTTTTCTGTGGACGTACCATATTCTACTCCAAATGAGAAAACAATTCTTCGCTTATCCATTTTTTTGTAATTATTTATTCTACTTGAAGTTAATTCACTATTAGAGATAACCAATTCTTGTCCTCCTAAAGCTTGTATTCTTGTTGTTTTTATTCCAATATGTTTTACAACGCCCATATCTTCTCCAACAATAATGAAATCTCCCTCTTCAAGAGGTTTATCAAAATAAATTACAAATGCGGAAAACAAATCATTTAAAATAGCTTGAACACCAAAAGCCAAAGCAATTCCTGCCACTCCTGCACCTGCAATAAGAGGAGTGATATTTATTCCCAAATTAGATAAAATCATTAAAAGAGCAACAGTCCAAATAATTAATTTAGCTAAAAATTTCAAAACAGAGATCATAGATTCTCCAGTATTTTTTCCTTTCTTTTCTCTTTTTTTCTTGTATCTATCCAAGGCATGATCAGAAACCCCAATAATGCCTTTAGCCAAGTAAAAAATTATGAAAACAAGTAAAATAAATTTAAGTGCTTTGTCTATTGCCTCAGGGAGTGAAAGATATGCGGCCCCTAAATAAAATGCTAAATATGCAAAAAAAGGCCATTTAATTGATTCCAAAAAATCAAATATTGCATCGTCCCAAGTCATCTTTGTTTTCTTGCTTAGCTTTTTAAAAAAATAAATTAAATATGAATCAAATATTTTAAACACAACAAACAAACCTACAAAAATAAGCAAAGCTGTCCAATAATCATTTGTTGAATTATTTTGCAATATTTCTTGAATCAATTCATTTATTCCCATTTTTCTTAGATATACCTAAAAATCACTTTTCTTTTTTATATTTTACTGAAATTTATGAAAGAATTAAAATTAAATAAAAGTGATTTTATTTTTTATACAAATGATATTTCTTTAAATATTTCAAAACAGAAGATTGACTTACTCCAAGTTTCTTTCCAATTTTTCTACTGGAATTAAGGTGCTTCCATTTCTCTAATTCCTCTTTAGAAATGTAATATTTTTGCCATCTTTTATTCTCTATATACTTTATAGCCTCTTCACAAAGTTCTTTTTTAATTATAAGCCTATTTTTTAAATTCTTTAAAATTTTTAGAATTTCTATATGAAATCCCACCGTCCATCCATATTGTTTATTCCACTTTTTGCTTTTACCCTCCATATTTATTTCATAAACTCTCCCACAATTTACAAAATTTCTAATTTCTTCTAAAACTTTTTTATTGGTATTTGCAATATAAATTCTAACTCTTGGAGGTTTGATTATTATAGAGCCTTCTCCATCAATAAAACCGGCAAGATAATCCCAGTTCATAGAGAGATAAAGAACGCACCGGTATATATACTTTACTCCAAGTAAAATCATATATTCAACATAAAAATTATCGGAAAATTTAAAAGCGATTTTTATCTTGATAATTTATGCCTCAATAGCTCAGTGGTAGAGCGGCTGCCTTGTAATTGAAGAATTAAAAAATCGATAAGTTAGCAGTAGGTCGGGAGTTCAAATCTCTCTTGAGGCTTTTTATTTTCTGTTCATTAGAACTATCTCAATTTAACAGCTGTTCCATATGCAAGCATCTCGGAAGCACCTTGCATAACCATAGATGTAGAAAAATTAAATCCAATTATTGCATCTGCACCCATTTTTATTGCATCATTCACCATCCTATTAAATGCTTCATCTCGAGACTGTGCAGTCATTTCAGTGTAAGTTTGAATTTCTCCTCCAACTAAATTTTTCAATCCAGCACCAATATCTCTTCCAATATTTCTTGCTCTAACTGTATTTCCTCTAACTATTCCAAGAACTTTTATAATTTGTTTACCAGGAACTTCAAATGCAGTTGTAACAATTACTTCGTTTACCATTTTATTTAGTATATTCCTTTTCTTTTAAATCCTTTCTTGTTTCAATTTTATCTTCCTTTTTGTTGAATAAAACAAAAATCCCAATAACTATTAATGGAACTGAATAAATCAACATAAAAAATGTAGTAAAAAAGCAAACTCCTGTCCAAACTATTCCTAAAACAATTAAAATCCATCCCCAAACCAATCTGCTATTACTCATATAAAAATAAAACAAATTACATTAATAAATATTACTTTTCAAGAATTTCAATTTTTTTTCCATCAAAAAGAATTTTAGAAATTTCTTTAGGTAAATTCACAATATCTCCTTTTTTATAAGGCCCCATTTTTTCTTCATCCGCTCCTAAAAACTCTTCAACATCCTCTAAAAAAACAACTAAATCATTACTTTTAACAAGTTCTCCCTTACCATTTCCAGTAAGAGATTCATTTAATTTTTTTTCAGAAGAATCCATACACCTCATCAAACCTTCAAAAAGCTCTTTTTCCATTGCAAGCATATTCTCAAAATCCTGTTTAGAAATACCCGTTTCAGCTGCAATAAGAACCAAATTCAAAATTTTTTTTCTTCTTCTTATGATCAATTCTTTAAACAAAGTTGTAGCATTTTCCAGTTGTTTTTTTGTTTTTATAACAATATCAGAAAGCTCCTCGTTTTCTTTATTTACAATCTCTCTTTTTTCCTTGATATATTTTGAAAATTCCAAAATAAAATTTTTTGGAATTTGCTGTAATTGTTCAGAATATCTTTCTTTTCTTGCTGCTTCATAAATATCATTATAAGTAATCATCAAACAAAAAAACAACCAGCGTTTTTAATAATTGTTGTAATCTAAAAAAGAGTTACAAGGTTCAAAATAAAATTTGAAGCTCTCCCTTAAAACCCATATAATAAATTCTTGCTTTGTGCATCTTGAGATCTTGTAAATTTTTTGAACTATAACTTCCTCTTCTTTTTTCCCAGTAATTAATTATTTGTTTGGGAATTAGAATTGTGTCGTCTGGACAAACAACAGATTCGCTTGAATCCATCCTAGAAGAATCAACTTCAGAAGCAAGCATACCAAAACCTTCTTTCTCTAATCCCTTACATCTTGAATATACTTCCTCTTCTTTATCAGAATTCAAAGGTTCATCAACTCGTTCCGTCCAAAAAATTCTTTCAACTAATCCTTTTTTATCTTCCATCTTACACAAAGATTACAAATCGATAACGCCTTCTTTGGTCAAAGCAGCAAATCTTATTCCCACAGGCAAATTAATCAACGCAGAAATCAAAGCCATATGTTCTTTACCTTCTCCACTTGCAATAGAAAGTGCAACTTCTGTACCATCGATTTTTCCTTTTAATTTTTTAACAAATTCATCTCTTAAATCTTTGATTTTAGATTTCAAATCAACCTTAATAAATTCAAAATTTTTCTCATGAGTGAATCCTGCTCCAAATTCATCTCCAATTATTATAATTTTATCCCACTCTCCATGTTTCATTAATCCTGAAACCTGCCCCCAAGTTCCTTTTCCTGATGAAAGTAATGCAACTAATTCCATTTTATTTTTTGTTTCCTCCAGACTCTATCTTTTTACGCTGAAATTCCACTTGAAGTTCATTATCCGTTTGATATTGCTTCAACCAATCTGCAATTTGAAAGCCTTTCTCTTTAAAACTCATATT
>CAYWFA010000003.1:0-1893 GCA_964457815.1 Candidatus Woesearchaeota archaeon | reverse complement strand
TCAAAAGCTAAACTTTTGTTTATTTTTTTTAAAGGAAAAAAATATTTAGGAACTGAAATTATTCCTTTCTCATCCACCTTAATTCCCATTTTCTTAGGAGAAAGCGAACTTCCCACTATTTCCAAATTATCTGAAGATTTATGCAAAATATAAGAAACCTTCTTGGGAGAGGATTTGTATCTTAATTCATAATATTCATCCATATTAAAACATTAAAATCCTCGTTTTTAAGGATTATTGCAATCAAAAATAAAATATCTTTACCAGAAAGCTTAAAAACCCAGAAAAACATAAAAATTCAACCGTTTGAACCATATCGTGTTGGAATATGTTCTATATCCAAGACGCATAATTTGGGAGGTTAAAACAAGAAAATGGCAGAATTAGAGCAAGAATTAAAGAAAGCATTAACTGAATTAAGAAAAACCAAAGAAAGAAAATTCAATCAAACAGTTGACTTAATTGTAAATTTACAAAAATTTGATGTCAAAAAAACCAATTTAAATATTTTCATAAGCTTACCTCATAAAGTAAAAGAAAAGAAAATAGCCGGGTTCTTGGAAATTAAAAACAATGATGTAGACACAATAACTCCTGATGAATTCAAGAAATACTCTGATAAATCAAAAATGAAACATTTGATTTCAAATTATGATTTCTTTATTGCTCAAGCAAGTTTAATGCCAAGCGTTGCGACTCATTTTGGTAGAGCATTAGGACCAACAGGAAAAATGCCTTCTCCTCAACTCGGAATAATTTTAAACGCAGATGAAAAAACAATCAAAGAATTAAAAGACAAAATAAATTTGAGTGTTAAAATAAAAATAAAAGAACCAAGCATAAAAATTCCAATAGGAAAACAAAATATGGATGATGAAAAAATAATAGAAAACATAATGTCTGTTTACAATATGCTTCTTAAAACCCTTCCAAGAAACAAAGAAAACATAAAGAACGTGGAAATAAAATTCACAATGACTAAACCTTACAAGATATTCTTGAAATAAAATGAAAGCAAAAACAACAAAACAAGTGAAAACAGCAAAAATACCTGAAAAGAAAAAGAAAGCTGTATCAGAACTAGCTAAGCTATTACAAGAAAAAAAAACTATTTTAATAGCATCAATAAAAAACATTCCCGGTTCTCAATTCCAAGAAATCGTTAAAAAATTAAGAGGAAAAGCGATTGTTAAAGTGCCTAAAAAAAATCTTGTAATAAAAGCTTTGGATTCTTCAAAAGAACAAGACATAAAAAAAGTAAAAGAAAGTATAACCAGTGATTTTGCATTATTATTCTCAGATTTAGATGCATTTGAATTAGCTATAGATTTAATAAAAAAGAAAAGTCCTTCAAAAGCAAAGGTTGGACAAATCGCTCCAGAAGACATTGAAATACCTGCAGGACCAACTGATTTAGTTCCAGGACCCGCAATAAGTGAACTTGGCGCTTTAGGAATACAAATCCAAATAGAAGGTGGAAAAATAACAATCAAAGAAGCAAAAGTTGTTGCTAAGAAAGACCAAAAAATATCACAAGGTGCAGCAGACATGATGGGAAAATTAGATATAAAACCTTTCAGTATTGGATTTATTCCTTTAGCAGCATTCGATAACACAACAAAAACCTTCTATCCAAATATGGATTTAGATCCAGATAAAACTCTTGAAGACTTCAAACAAGCTTATGGAAAAGCATTACCTTTTGCAGTTAACATAGGCTATGCAACTCCAGAAACTATAACTTTCTTGATTGGTAAAGCTGGAATGCATGAAAAAGCAATTGAAAACCTTCAAAACAAATCCTCAACAAATACAGAAACAAACACTCCTGAAGTAAACTCTCAAGGAGAAGGAAATTAAAATGGAATACATATATGCAGCACTTTTGTTGCA
>CAYWFA010000002.1:0-31452 GCA_964457815.1 Candidatus Woesearchaeota archaeon | reverse complement strand
GTAGAAGAAAAGAAAGTAGAAGAAAAGAAAGTAGAAGAAAAGAAAGTAGAAGAAAAGAAAGTAGAAGAAAAGAAAGTAGAAGAAAGGGGAATAGAGGAGAAGATAATAGAAAACAATATTCAACAAGTAAAATAAAAAGAAAAATAGAACAAAATAAAATATAACACAATTCTATTGATAATTGTTTTTTGTATTTTTTATTTTCCACAGGAAATAAAGGTGTCTCTCTTTGTTAGTAGTTATAATCTTTTATATAATGATTTCTTTTTTTTCCACGATAATTAAAGGAGAAATGAATTTTCCATAGGAAATACACGTGTGAGGCTGAACATAAAATGAAATTAGATATAGATAAAATTTTTGATAATTTTGATAAAAATAGTATATTCAAAGATAAATCTATTCTTCAAGCAAATTATTCTCCAAGTGAGATTCCCCATAGAGAAGAGCAAATAAAACAAATTGCTTCTATTTTAGCACCTGTTTTAAGAGGAGAAAAAACAAGTAATCTTTTTTTGTATGGTAAAACAGGAACAGGGAAAACCCTTGCGATGAAATTTGTTCAAGAAGAACTTTATAAAAGAGTTAAGAAAGATGCAGATTTTAAGTTGAAAATTGAATATTTGAATTGTAAAATGAAAAAAGTTTCGGATACAGAATATAGGATTCTTGCTGAATTAATTAAAAAAATGGGGGGAGAAGTGCCTTTAACTGGATTGCCAACCCAAGCAATTTACAATAGATTTATAGATAAAATTGATTCTGAAAAGAATTTAATTGTACTTATTTTAGATGAGATAGATCAAACTGTTAAAAAGATTTCAAATGATTTCTTGTATAGCCTTGTTAGATTGAATTCTGAGTTAATTAAATCTCAAATATGTCTTGTGGGAATAAGTAACGATTTAAGATTTTTAGAAGAATTGGATCCGAGAGTTAGGAGTTCTTTGTCTGAGGAGGAAATTCTTTTTCACCCATACAATGCCCTTCAGATACAAGATATTCTTAACCAAAGGGCTGAAATTGCCTTTAAGGAAGGGGTTTTGCAAGAGGGAGTAATAAATAAATGTGCTGCACTTGCTGCAAAAGAACACGGAGATGCCAGAAGAGCATTGGATTTGTTAAGGGTTGCAGGAGAATTAGCCGAAAGAGACAATTCCAAGAAAATTTTATTGAAATATATTGATTATGCAAACGAAAAAATAGAAAAAGACAAGATTTTAGAAACAATTGCTTCTGAACCAAAACAGTTTCAATTGGTTTTAGCTTCTATTATTTATCTTTTAGATCATCAAAAAAATGATTTGCCTGTTTTTACTGGAGAGGTATATGAGTTTTATCAACAACTTTGTTTGAAAAATAGATTGGAAGTTTTAACTCAAAGAAGGGTGGGAGAAATAATTCAAGAATTAGATATGCTTGGAATAATCAATGTTCGGGTAATTTCAAAAGGAAGAGGGGGTAGAATGAGAGAAATAAAAATGGCGATTTCCAAAGAGATTACCAATAAAGCAAAGGAAATAATTGAAAACTCTTTGAATTATGTTTAAACTTATACTCAAAAATGGATCCAAAGCAGATTTTGAAGTTTTGTTTAGAGAATGGTTTATTAGTGGATAAAGAAGTTTTGAATCTTTTTGATGAAACCCAAGATATTGATTCTGTTAAATTGATGATAGAGAAAATTAAAAATCATACAAATCAGAACGTTATCACCAAAAACATTTTTTATGAAAACAAAGAGAAAGTTAACGAATTTTTTTATGATCTTCCACAAAAAACCCAAAAAGAACTGGAAAGCCTTAAAATTAAATTGGGATTAAGCATAGAAATTTCAAGAGAAAAAAATTTAATTCAAGATTCAAATGATTCAAACAATTCATTTAAGTATAATATAGAAGAAAATAAAAAAGAAAAAGAAGGGACAGTGGAAATTCTTTCTTCTTTTGTGAATTCAAATAAAAAATTAGAAGTTTCAGATTTTGTTGCTTATTTCAGAAATCGTTTCATGGAAATGAAAGGTTTTTTACAAAGCCATTCTGAACTTGAAAATCCCATTTCAATAAGCAAAATTTTTGGAAACAAGCAAAAAATTTCTATCATTGGAATTGTTTCAAATAAGTCTTTCACCAAAAACAAAAACATTATTTTTGATGTAGAAGATCTTACAGGAAGAATTAAAATTATTGTGAGTAAAGATAAACAAGAGTTATATGAAAAAGCAGAAGATGTTGCATTGGATTCTATAGTTGGTTTTAAAGGTTCTGGAAATGAAGAAAGGTTTTTTGCAAACGACATTATTTACCCCGATGCTTCTCTTTCAGAAAGGAAATCTTCTTTATATGATGAATCAGTTGCGTTTATTGGAGATTTGCATTTCGGAAGTAAAAGGTTTATGAAAGAGAATTTTCTTGAGTTTATTGATTATTTAAATGGAGGAATAGAAAAAGAAAAAGAAGCCAGAAAAATAAAATATTTATTTTTAGTGGGAGATATTATTACAGGTATTGGAAATTATCCAAATCAAGAAAAAGATTTGGAAATTTCAGAATTGGAAGAACAATTTCTTGGGCTTGCTGAACTTTTAAGTAAAATAAGAAAAGATATTAAAATAATTATTTCTCCAGGAAATCATGATGGGGTGAGATTAATGGAACCTCAACCTCTTTTTGATCAAAAATATTCTTGGCCTCTTTATGAAATGGAAAATGTTTTTCTTTCGCCCAATCCTTGTTATGTCAATATTGGTAAAAGGGACGATTTTTCGGGCTTTAGTGTTTTAACTTATCATGGTTTTTCTTATCCTTATTATGCGAATAACATTCCTTGTCTTATTAGAAAAAAAGCGATGAATTGTCCAGAGGAAATAATGAAATATCTTCTTAAAAACAGGCATCTTGCACCCACCCACGCTTCCACACAATATTTTCCTTTTGAAAAAGATGGGCTTTTAATAAAAGAAATCCCAGATATTTTTGTTTCTGCGCACACCCATAAATGCGGGGTTACTTATTACAACAACATTTTAGTTGTTTCTGTTTCTTGTTGGGAAGAAATGACTCCTTATCAAGAAAAGTTTGGAAATATCCCGGACCATTGTAAAGTTCCTATTTTCAACTTAAAAACAAGGAAAGTTAAAATCTTGGATTTTGAAGGTTCAAAAGAAAATAATTGCGAAGAGGGGGAAGAAGAAAAAAATGATGTATAAAAAAATTGGTATAGATATAGACGATACTCTTTTAGATTTTATCGGAGCTTATGTTCTTTTTTATAATACAAGGTATAAGACTAATTTCAAGAGAGAGGATTTTAAATCTTACATGTTTAATGAAACTCTTGGGGGAACACTTGAGGAATCAGTGAATTCTGTAAAAAAATTCTGTAATAGTTCTTTTGTTGATGAAATGAAACCCCTACCCGATTCACAAAAAGTAATACAAATGCTGAATAAGCAATCAGAATTATTTCTGGTTACTTCCAGAACCCTGGATTTGAAAGAAATAACTTTAAATCAAATTTCAAAATATTTTCCAAATCTGTTTTCAGATATACTTTTTTCTTCTAATCATTACACTAAATCTAAAAACACAGGAAAACCCAAATCAGAAATCTGCTTGGAAAAAGGAATCTCCCTTTTAATAGACGACTCTTTAATTTATACTAAGGAATGTCTTGAAAAAAATATTGGCGCAATTTTATTTGATTCTCCTTGGAATCAAAATGGCCATTTAAAGGGGATTATAAGGGTTAAAAGTTGGGAGGAAATTGGAAAATTATTATTAAAATGAACACCCAAAAATATTTTGAAAATTTAAAAAAAGAAGTTGACAAGGTTTACAGTGTTGCAACTCTGGCACGTTCTAAGGGATATGATCCTGTTGATGAAGTTGAAATTCCTCTTGCAATGAGTATGGCAGAAAAAGTTGTAGGACTAATTTCAACAATTTACCCCCAAATGAAATCTACTAAAATTGCAGATAGAATCCTGGAGTTGGAAAAAGAGTATGGCAAATTAGACGCAACTATTTCTTTTAAAATTGCAGAAGAAGTTGCAAAACAAAATTTTTGCAAATTCAATAATCTTTTGGAATCGATGGATGCAGGAATTAGAATTGCTTTTGCGTATTTAACTTTGGGGGTTGTTTCAAGTCCGATAGAGGGTTTTACAGGATTGAAACTTAGAAAAACTAGAGAAGGCAAGGAGTATATTGAAGCTAGTTTTTCGGGACCAATTAGAAGTGCAGGAACGACTGCTAGCTGCGTTATCTTGATTGTTATAGATTATTTAAGAGAAGTTTTTGGTTTTGCAAAATATGATCCCACTCCTGAAGAAATTAAAAGAGTGTATACAGAATTAGAACACTTTCATGAAAGAATAACTAACTTGCAATATATGCCCACAGAACAAGAAGCACTTTTTTTAGCAGAACATTTGCCCATACAGATTGCAGGAGACGCTTCTGAAACAATTGAAGTTCCAAATTACAAAAATTTAGAGAGAGTAGATACAAACTATTTGAGAAGCGGTTTTTGTTTGATTCTTGCAGAAGGGTTGGCACAAAAAGCAGCAAAGGGATTCAGGTTGTTGAATAGAGCAAAGAAAAATGGAATTCAATCAACAGGATTTGATTTTTTGGAAGAATACATTAAACTTCATGAAAAAAGAGATAAAGGAAAAGCAGATGATTCTCCAACTTACATAAAAGATTTGGTTGCAGGTAGGCCCATTTTTGGACACCCTTCCAAGTCCGGGGGATTTAGATTTAGATATGGGAGAGGGAGAGTTTCTGGATTTAGTGCGACATCTATGCATCCTGCAACAATGGCGATAACCGATGATTTTATTGCAATTGGAACTCAATTAAAACTAGAAAAACCAACAAAGGGTTGTGCCGTTACAGTTTGTGATTCAATTGAAGGGCCAATTGTTAAATTATTTAATGGGTGTGTTAAAAAATTATCTTCAAAGGAAGAAGCAAAATTGCTTTATCCAGAGGTAGAAGAAATTATTTATTTGGGGGACATTCTTTTTCCTTTCAGCGATTTAGCAAACAGGAATGCTAATTTAATTAAACCAGGATATGTCGAAGAGTGGTGGCATTTGGAATTAATTGAAAAAGACCCAACTTTCAAAGAAATAGATGCTTTTTCTGTTTCATTGGATAAGGCAGAAGAATTCAGTGAAAAATATTCTGTTCCTTTGCATCCGAAGTATATTTTTTATTGGACACAAATTTCTTTAGAAGATTTAAAAGATTTAATTTTGTGGTTGGAAAACTCAAGAATAGAAAAAAAAATAATTTTTCCTTTCAATAAATCAGATAAAGAAAAGTTTATTTTAGGAAAGAGAGCCCTTGAATTGTTGGGTGTTGAACACCAAGTTACTTTGGAGAATGTTGTTTTAAATGAAGAAAATAGTAAGGCTTTTTTATTGAATTTGGGTTTGAAAATTCAAGAATCTGAAAAAATAAAACTTGATTTACAAAAAATAATGAAATCTCTTGAGAAAAATTCAGAAAAATCTGTTTTGGAGATTGTTAATTCTTTTTCAAAATATGTTATAAAAGATAAGGCGGGAGAATTTATAGGTTCTCGTATGGGAAGGCCTGAAAAAGCCAAGCTAAGAAAATTGGTAGGAAGTCCAAATGTTTTGTTTCCTGTAGGTAAAGAAGGGGGAAGATTAAGGAGTTTACAAGCAGCATGTAAAGAAGGAAAAGTTTGGGGAAGTTTTCCTTTATATTATTGCGAACATTGTAAAAAAGAAACAATTTATCCTGTTTGTGAAGAATGTAATTTAAAGTGCAAAGAAATGTATTATTTTTTTGAATCAAAAGAAAAACTTTTTCAAAAATCTGTTGAGGGTTTAAGTAAAGATGGATTAAGATATTCCAACAAATCAATTGATATAAATTATTATTATGATTCTGCACTGAAAAAATTGGGTTTGCCTAAGGAAAATGCCCCTTTGCTGATAAAAGGGGTTAGGGGAACTTCTTCTACAAATCATGCAATTGAGAATCTTTCCAAAGGAATCTTAAGGGCAAAGTATGATTTGCAAGTAAATAAAGATGGGACAATACGTTTTGATGCCACAGAATTACCCCTTCTTTATTTTAAACCCAAAGAGGTTTATGTTAGGGTAGAGAAACTGCGCGAGATAGGTTATGAAAAAGATATTTTTGGAAAAGAATTAAATGATGAAGATCAAATTTTGGAATTGATGCCCCATGATATAATCCTTCCTAGTTCTTTTGAGTCTTTAGATGAAAAAGCAGACGATGTTTTCCTTAAAGTTTCAAAATTTGTGGACGAAGAATTAGAAAAAATTTATGATTTAGAAAAGCTGTATAATGTTGAAAAAAAAGAAGATTTAATTGGTAAATTGGGAGTTTGTATGGCGCCCCATAATTGTGCAGGAGTTATATGTAGGTTTATTGGATTTTCGAATACTCAAGGATTGTTTGCAAGCCCTTATATGCATGCAGCAGTTAGAAGAGATTGCGATGGAGACGAAGCGGCAGTTATGCTTTTAGGAGATGTTTTGTTGAATTTTTCAAGGGAGTTTTTACCAAGCCACAGAGGAGGGACTCAAGATGCCCCTCTTGTTTTAAATGCAAAGATAGATGCAGGAGAAGTGGACGATCAAATTTTGGATTTCGAATTTTTAAACAATTATCCTTTGGAGCTTTATAGGGCTGCAGAAAAAGGGGTTCATTCCTCGGAAGTTAAAATAAATACAGTTAGAGAAATATTGAAGAAAGGAGATAATCCTTTTATTGGCGCAGGATTTACTCACGATACAGATAATTTCAATGAAGGAGTTTTATGTTCTTCATATAAAAGGTTGTTAACTATGAAAGATAAAGTTAATCACCAAATGGCTTTGGTTGAAAAAATTAGAGCCGTGGATACATCTGATACGGCAAGATTAATTATTGATAGACATTTTATTCGAGATATGAGGGGTAACCTAAGAAAGTTTTCTATGCAAGAATTTAGATGTGTTGCGTGCAATGAAATTATTAGAAGAGTTCCCTTAAATGGGGTTTGTCCTGTATGTAAGGGAAAACTTATTTTTACAATTCACGAGGGAGGAATAAAAAAATACCTTGAACCGGCATTAGATTTAGCAAAAAAATACAATCTTTCAAAATATATGCAACAAAACTTGGAATTGGTTAAAAGATATGTTGAGAGTATATTTGGCAGGGAATTAGAAAAGCAAGAGAATATAAGTAAGTGGTTTTAATTATCCAATCAAGTGTTTTTAATCATCAAATCAAATAAAGTAAAATTGTTGGAATCAATAAACAACCCATCATTTGTGTTTTTTTGACATTTAATTTTATGCAATAAATTCCTGTTGCAGTTGAAACAGCAAATACAAATAAGCCAATAACTCCTGAGATTGAAACGATTAATATTGAGAGAATACCAATAACAGTTATCGAGAGTTTTTTATAATTAACTTTCTGGATTATTTTTATGAAGTATTTTGAGAGGACTTTCATCAAGAAAAATGAGATTATTCCAGAAATTAAACAAACAATTAAGATTAAAATCAAGGTTTTGTAATCCATTGTTCCAATTAAAGATTTAATTGCTGCGGCCGCCCCTGTTCTTGTTCTTGAAATAGCATACAAGGAAACAAAAGAGATGCCCATAACGAAAGTATTTACTGCACCTAAAAGAACAAGAAAATCTTTTTCATTTGTTCTTGCAATTTGATTTCCTATTACTGCTGCTTGTCCTCCCCCCAGCCCTGGAAGAAAACCACACAAGGGAGAACCAATTAAGGCTCCTGAAAGGGGGCGAATCATTTTTTTTAATTTTAATTTTTTGAAAGTTAAATTCTGTTTTGGAATTTTTGTGTTTTGATTTATGCTTATTAAAAGCATTGAACTTCCAAACAACCCGCTTAAAAGAGGGAGAAGGGGTTCTTTTAAATCCATGTTTAATACACAGGTTCCTAGAATTCCAGTTAAAATTAAAACAAGAAAAGCCTGGAACTTGTTTTTTTCGGTTGCAATCATTATTATACAAACAACAATTAAAAGATAAGGAATAATTTTTTGTATTGTGGGATAAATTTCAGAAACAAGAAATGCAAGAGGAAACGCCAACAAAATTAAAAGAAATATTGAAGCTAATCCTCCCCAAGCAGTTCTTATGACTGCTTCGTATCCATTTCCTTTTTTCAACATTTCATGTCCTGGAAGAATTGAAAGTTCTGTATCTGTATCAGGACATCCTAAAAAGATGCTTGGAATAAAATCAATGAATGTGTGGGTTATTGCCAAGGCAACAATAAACACAACAAGATAGATTGCTGGCAATTTGTTGGTGAGCGAAGAAGAAAAGGCAACTAAAAAGGTTCCTATAAGATTTATATGTATTCCGGGAAATAAGCCTGTGAATGTACCAAACAGCATCCCTAAAATAATTGCAAAAATTAATTCAACAATCATTATTTGAAGTGATTTAATTTGTTTTTAATTTTTTAAGAACTGTAAAATATATCTTGTACAATTAGATTCTTTTTGTTGTATTTTTTTGGTTAAGGTTTTGATTGATTGAAACTTGAAATTTTATTTTGTTTTGAATTCCACCACGTCTAAATCCATTAATTTATGATTTAGTCCAACAATTTGTCCTGGAAATTTGCTTGAAGGCCCCCATATCTTTGTTTCTTTTACTTTTTCTGAAAAACCTTTTAGAATTTTTTCCGCAACGTCTTTTGTTGTTGCACCTGGTTGAAAGATTATTGGTTTTTTACTTTTTTCTTTTCCTGGTTCTTTCGTGTAAACTCTTATTTTGTTGAAAGAAGCAAATATTTTTTCTTTTAATTCATTTATTCCTTCTTTTTTAAAAGATGAAATTAAAACAAAATTGTATCTTTTTGATTGTAATGTAGAATGAATTTTTCTTTTTGTGTTTGGATCCAACAAATCTGTCTTATTGAAAATTATTATTTTTTTTTGATGATTTAATGGAAGTTTTTCTTGTATTTCATTTAAATCTTGTAAAGATGTTATAACAATAATCAAGACGTCTGTGGTGTTTGTTAGCCCCTTATCGTACTGTTCTGATTCTATTGAGGGATTTTCAATTATTTGTATGTTTGCACTTTGGTATTCCATCATGCCTATTTTTGGAATTAATGTTGTAAAGGAATTTTCAGATACTTTTGCATTTGCATTTGTTAAGAGGTTTAATAAAGAAGATTTACCAGAATTTGATTTTCCAATTATTACCGCTTGCATGTCTTCTTTTTTTATTCCAACTCTGGAAGATTTTCCTGCTTTTTTGTTTTTTTCTTTTTCTTCTAAAAGTTTTTTTAGGCGAGATTTTAATTGTGCACGTAAGTTTTCTCCCCCTTTATGTGCAGGAGCATAAGAAATCATTTTTCTTAATTTTTCAATTTTTTCTTCTAAAGATTTTGCATGCAAGTATTCTCCTTCTGCTGCAATATATTCTGGATGTGCGTTTATTGGCATATAGCTTTTTAAGTTGTAAGCACTTAAATAATTTATGAATAAGAAAGAGATAATAGAAAAAATAACTTTGAAAAAGGATTTTTCTCAACTTCCGGAAAAAGACGTTGAAATCGCCTTCAATAAGTTTGACAAACCTTGTTATTTGGATGAAGAAAAAATTAAATTAACACGGGATATTTTAAGAAAAGTTTTTAGTGTTTTTACAAGCAAAAAATTATTGAACATAAAAGAGAAAGATTTGGAATGGATTTTAAATAAACATATTTCAACTAAAGAGAGATTAAAATATTATCCTGAAGTTTATGAAAAAATATTTTCTGATTTTAAATCTCTTGATAAAAAAAAGGTTTTTCTTTTTGATTTTGGGGCAGGAATAAACGGATTTAGTTGTAAATATTTTCCAATTAAATTGAATTATGTGGGTGTTGAAGGAATGAAACAACTCGTTGATTTGATGAATCATTATTTCAATAAAAATAATTTTAATGGAAAAGCAATACAAGAAAGTTTGTTTAATTTAAATGAATTAAAAGAGATTATTTTAAAAGAAAAAGGCAAAAAAATTTTGTTTTTGTTTAAAGTTTTGGATTCTTTGGAAATGCTTCAAGAAAATTATTCCAAGGAATTCTTGAAAGAATTAACCCCTTTGGTTGATATGGTTGTTATTAGTTTTGCAACAAGGAGTTTAATTAAAAAACAAAGATTCAAGGTAAACAGAAAATGGATTTTGGATTTTATTGAAGAAAATTTTGATTTAATGGAGGATTTTGAAATTGGAAATGAAAGATATATTAAATTTAGAAGCAAGTTTAAATTTAAATAGGCATTTTTCTTTTTTATAAAATGAAAACAAGTTTTTATAGAAAGATTCTTAAGAATGGAATGACGGTGATTCTTGAAAAAAGAGACTTGCCTATTGTAAGCGTTGCGTTTGCGGTTAGAAACGGAGGGGTTAACGAAAAACAAGAAGAAAAAGGAATCTCTCATTTTATAGAGCATATGCTTTACAAAGGAACTTCTTCAAGAGACGCAAAAAAGATAGCAGAAGAAATAGAAAAAAAGGGAGGAGAATTAAATGGATTTACTTCTGAAGAAATTACTGCTTATTGGTGCAAAATGCCTTCCAAGAATTTAGATACTGCTCTTGAGGTTTTATCGGATATGGTGAAAAATCCTCTTTTTGATGAGAAAGAGTTAGAGAAAGAAAGGAAAGTTATTTTTGAAGAAATAAAAATGTATCATGATAATCCCCGTTTGCACTGTGTTGATGAAATACAAAAGCTCCTTTATAATGGCACAATGAAAATAACTTTAGCAGGAACACTTGAAACAATGAATTCAATTTCAAGAAACAAGATTATTGAAAAATTCAAAAAAGTTTATACTCCAAATAATCTTATTTTATGTGTTGTGGGGGATGCTGATTTCAAAGAATTAGTCGAATTTTCTGAGAAAAATTTTGGCAATTTAAAATCAAAGATTGAAATCGAAGAATTTGGTTTAGAAAATGGAATAAAAATAGAAAAAAGGGTTGGAATAGACCAAGCAAATTTGGTTTTTGCATATCACGTTCCTTTAGCAAAAGATAAAAAAAGTTATTCTGCAGTTGTTTTAAATGCTTTAATGGCTGGAGGAATGTCTTCTAGGTTGTTTAGCGAGATAAGGGAAAAAAGAAATTTGGCATATGCGGTTAAAGGAGATGTAAATGTAAACAAAACCTTTGCATATAATTTGATTTATGTTGGAACAATGAAAGAAAATTTAGATAAAGTAAAGGATTTAATTTTAAATGAGTTCAAAAAGGTTTCAGAGTCTTTAAGTGAAGAAGAAGTAAAACAAATCAAAGAACAATTAATTGGAAACTACCACATTTCTATGGAAGATTCACAAGAACAGATGGTTAATCTTTTAATCAACGAAATTCAGGGAGATGCTAAAAACTTTTATAATTTTGAGAAGGAGATTTTGAAAGTAAATTTAAAAGATGTTAAAGATTTAGCAAAAAAAGCAGCAGAAGAATACAGCTTTTTTGCACTTATTCCAAAATAAAGTTTTACAAAGAATAATCTTAAAAACTTGAATTCTTGTTTAAATTTATGTTTGTTGTCAAAGTTCCTGGAATAAACGGGCTTGGAAAAACTCTTGGATGTGAAAAAGCTGGAAATGAAATTATTAAAGTGCTTAAAGAAGAGATTTTTTCAAACGAATCTGGATTTCCTGTAGAATTAAATAAAATTGATTTAGAAGAGATACATTTAGATAATTCTAATTTGGATTCTGCGAATAAACTGATTTACAAAAACGCTTTAGAAACATTTGAGATTAAACCCAAAACTTTGTTTTTGGGAGGAGATCATTCAGTTAGTTTTTCTTTGGTTCGTGCCTTTTTGGATTATTGCGAAGGCATTAAAGGAAAGGAACCTTGCCTTATTGTTTTTGATGCACATCCAGATTGCATGCCGGTTGTTAAAAGTAATGAAAAACATCCAAATCATGAAGAATGGCTGAGATGTTTAATTGAACAAGGCTTTCCTTCAAAAAATGTTCTTCTTGTTGGAATTAGAAATAGTGATGTTCAAGAAATTAATTTTTTAAAAAAGAATTCAATTAAGTTTATTGGGATGAATTCTCTTTTAGAGAACATAGAAGAAACATGTGAAATTATAATGGAGTTTTCAGATAAAAAAGAATTGTACGTTTCTTTGGATATAGATGTTGTTGATCCTGTTTTTGCTCCGGGTACAGGACGTCTTGAGCCCGGAGGATTGACAAGCAGAGAGTTTATTTATTTGATTCAAAGGTTAAACAAAATTAAAAATCTTAGGGCTGTGGATTTAGTGGAAATAAATCCCTTGAAAGATAAAGATAAATTAACGGTTAAACTTGGAGCTAAAATTGTTTCAGAGATGATTTGAAATGAGAACATTTATTTCAATTAAGTTGCCTCCTAAAATTTTAATGAACATCAAAGAGATACAGGATTCTCTTCCTGATTTTTATGGTAAAAAAACAGAAATTAAAAACCTGCATTTAACTTTAAAATTTCTTGGAGAAACTTCTTTGGAGCTTTTGGAAAAAGTTAAATTAAAATTAGAAAGTATTGATTTTTTGAAGTTTGAAGCTAAATTAGGGGAGATTGGTTTTTTTGACAAGGGTAACAAAGGAATAATTTGGATAAGCCTCTCCAATTGTGAAGATTTGCAAAAGGAGATTGATTTGAAATTAAAAGGATTCTTTCCCGAGGAAAAAAGATTCATGGCTCATTTAACTATAGCTAGAGTAAAAAAATTAAAAGATAAAAAGTTGTTTTTGGAAAAATTAAAAAAAATTAAATTCTCTAAATTATTTTTTATTGTTGAGAAATTTTATTTTATGGAATCAAAATTAAAAAAAGAGGGACCAGATTATTTTGTTTTACAAGAGTACAATCTAAAATAGTTCAATATTTCCTTTCAATTATTTCTCTTATTTGGTTTGCTTTAATTCCAAGTATTTTTTCTAATTCTTCTGTTGGAGCAAGAACAATATTTTGTATTGAGCCAAATTTTTCAAGCAAGGCTCTTGCTTTTTTCGGTCCAACTCCTGGAAATCCTTCGATTATAAATTGTAGCTGTTCTTTTTTGTTTAAAGTTTTCTTTTTTGCATTTAAGTTTATTTCTTTTTCTCTTTTTTTAGAAAGAACAGATATAAATTTTGCAGTGTCTTCGGAGTTTTTAGAAAATATTAAAGGGATTTTGTGTTTAAGCGTTATTGAGAGAAGAAATCCTCTTATTGCATTTGGGTTCACACTATAATTTTCGTCTTGATATAATTCTTTTTCTGAAATACCTTCTATTATTATTAATTTATTTTGATATTGCTTTAATTCTTCAATTTGTTTTAGAAGTCTTTGATTTATCATTGAAGAAATGAAATCGGAAACAGTTTTTCTTTCTATGATCGTATCTTTTACTATGTAGTCTCCGATTTTTAATTCTTTGAATTCTATTTCTAATCCTTCTTTAACTAGATAAGAAGCCACAAGAGAATTTTTTTCTCTGTAATCTATTTGAATTATTTCTTTTTTGGGTTCGTTAATTGGTTTTATTTTGTTTTTTCTTTTTGAAAATATTTCAGAAAAAATGGGGGCTTTTGTTGTTTTCATTGTAATTTTTTTTGAACTTCTGTTTTTAATCCATTCCTTTTATTTGCAAAATCTTCTTTTATGCTTTCTATTGCTGTTTTCATCTTTTTTTCACGTGATTTTGAAACATAAAAAAAAGCTTCATCACGAGTCTTTTTCGTTATAAGCATTATTAATTTTCCTTTCATCAGTCTTGCAGTTCTTCCAGCTCTTTGAATAGTTCTTATTGCAGAAGGAATTGGCTCATAAAAAACAACCACATTTACTTCAGGGATATCTAATCCTTCTTCTGCAATGCATGTTGCACAGAGAACATTTATTTTTCCTTCAGAAAATTCTTCAATTACTTTTTTTTGTTGTTTTTGATTTAAACCTTCTCCATCTTTTTTTGCTTGCCCTATAAAGATTTTTGATTTTATTCCTTGTAATTCATTTATTCTTTTAGAAATATTAGAAGCTGTTTCTCGGAATTGAGTAAATATCAAAATTTTTACTTTTTTGTTTTCCTTTTTTTCTTCGTTTATAATTTTCATTAATTCCTGAACTTTAGGATGTTCTGTTTTTTTAACTAATAATTCATTTGCTTGAGAGAAAATAAAATTAAATTCTGGTTTTGAAACCAATTTTACTACCCCCTTACTTTGTTTTTTTGAAGCTTGATCAAATAATCCTTGTAAATATTTGTAGAATCCTGCAAGAGTTTGAGTTTCTAATAATTCAAGAGCATGTTGGAGTTTTATTGCTTGTGCACAGGCGCTTGCTCCTTGCATATAATTGAAATTTGTAAAATTTCTTGTTATTGTAGAGGATATTCTTTTTTGAAGATTTATTAAATCTGTTTTCGAAGCAGGACCAAACAACACCTTTCTTACTCTTAATTCTTCAACGTATTCGTTAAATAGTTTTAGCAAGACTTTTCTTATCTCTTCAAATTCTGGAGGAAAATCAAGCATTCTTTTTTCAAATTCAAGTTCCTGTAAATGTTCTTTTACGTCTGAGCTATCTCTTGTACGAATCTCAACTTCTTCTATTGAAAGATTTTTACATATGTCTTTGATTTTGGATTTCTCGCTTCCGGGAGAAGCAGTTAATCCAATTATTCTTTGGTGAGCTGAAGATTCACGATATTGTTCTGCAATATATCTATAATCATAATTTTTTATGCATCTATGCGCTTCATCTTCAATGAGCAAGCAGACTTCATTTAAGGAGTATAATCTTTTTCTTAAGTCATTTGCAATACATTGGGGAGTTGAGAAGATTATGTCTGCGGTTTGCCAAATCTTTTTTCTGTTCTCTGCTTTAACAGTTCCTGTAAATAATTGCATTTCTCCAAATAATTCGGGAAGGTTTTTCTTGAAGTATTTAAGATGTTGTTCTGCAAGAGGTTTTGTTGGAGCAAGAAATAAAACTTTTTCTCCAGGAAAGGACTTCATCCTTTCTATTGTTAACATTAAAGCTATGAGGGTTTTACCTAATCCAGTAGGAAGAACAACAAGACAATTTTTATTTATACAGGATTCAAAAATTTCTTGTTGATAGTCTCTAGGTTTTAAATTTTGTAAAAATTCCATATTCTGCTGAAATTACTTTGTTTTATAAATTCTTATTTTTTAAATTAAAAAGAAAGTGTATCCTAATCCGATTAATGTAACTATTGCAAGGAAGCTCCAAAGCACTAAATTTCCGAAGAATATTTTGTTTCCATCTAAATCTGAAATTGGAATCATGTTAAAGAAAACAAACCATATATTAAGTTTAGCAAAAATTGTTCCAAATTCTCCTCCGATGAAATAGAATATAAATGCTAAGATTAAATTTACTATTATTCCAACAGCAGCTATTCTTCCAATGTGTTCTTCAGTCATTTCTGAGAAAGAATATATTCCATGCCTTTTAGCAGCACGGTATGCTTTTGCTTTAACATCGAAAACCAAGGAAGCCATCCAAACAAATCCATTTAATCCAAAAAAGAATATTTTGGAAATTAAAGGCATAAACGCTCCCAAAGGGAAAGCGTTCTTGAATTTGTCTCCGGTTTTAAATCCAAATCTCTTTATCTCCCATATTTTTACTTCTATTTCAGATTCCAAAAAATATGCTGTTGTTTTTTTTGCTAAGATATTAACAATTAAAAGAATAAATATTCCAATCAAAGAAATTACCAACAAATTTAAATCCAAAGAAATAGATCTGGTTAATGCTACAGAAAACGCAGTTATAATTGTTACAAGAACAACTAATGCAATTTCTTTTCCTTTTATCATGTTTTCTAGAAGATATTTTTTTTTATAAACCTTATGATATTCTGTGTTCTTTGAAATATTTTATCAACCATGGAAAAGTATTTAAATAAAGTATTGCATTTTTTAATATGAAAATCAAAAAAGTTTCAGAGGTTTTGGGAAAAAGAGTATTTACTGATTCAGGAGAATTTTTTGGAGAAGTAGAAGAAGCAAATCTTTTTGAAAACAAAATTGATGGATGGAGGATAAGAGTTGGAGGAAACGTGCTTTCTTTGATGGGTGGTGCGAGAGGAGTCATTATTCCTCATCAATTTGTTAAGTCTATTAGTG
Source organism: Candidatus Woesearchaeota archaeon (assembly GCA_964457815.1). Classification (GTDB taxonomy): domain Archaea; phylum Nanobdellota; class Nanobdellia; order Pacearchaeales; family GW2011-AR1; genus MWBV01. The sequence continues at coordinate 15,256 of CAYWFA010000002.1, read as the reverse complement.
ATGTTTTCATAATAAGTAAATCCGCTTTACCAAGCCAAGATACAGGGTTTGAAGAAGTAGACGATTAAAAAGGAGTGAAAAAGAGGTCATGGCAGAAGGAGTAACATTTTTGCAAAGTCCGCTTTTAACTAATTTCGTTTATCCTTTTTTGTTGATTTTTTTTATACTTTTTGCAGTTCTTGAAAAATCAAAAGTATTTGGAGAGGGTAGAACCCAAATTAATGCTTTCGTTTCTTTTGTGATTGGGTTTATTTTTGTTTCTGCAGTTTTTCCTAAAGAAATGGCTTCAAATCTTATGCTGTTTCTTTCTATTGCTTTAGCAGTAGTATTTGTGGTATTGGTTTTGTGGGGCTTTATTATGGGGGAAGATGGATTGAAAATATTTGAGAAATCGCCTCCTGGATTGAAATGGGCAATAGGGGGTTTCATTATCGTTGCGGTTATAATCGCTGTTCTTTGGGCTGCAGGAGTAGACACCGCTAGCTTTTTTGATAATTTATTTAATTCATCTTGGAGCAGTAAATTTTGGACTAATTTCGTATTCATAGTTTTTGTTGTTGTTGCTTTGGCTGTTGTTTTGGCTACAAGCAAATCTAAAAGCAGTTAGAAACATATTTAAATGAAAACAAATATAATATAAAATGATAGGTGATTTATTTGCACAGTGGGAGGCAGCAGGTTTGTTTGAGTATGTATTACCTTTTCTTTTGATATTTGCTGTTGTTTATGCAATTTTGTCTTTTGTTAATGTTTTTAAAAACAATAAAGCAGTCGTTGCAATTATTTCTTTGGCTGTTGCATTGATGGCTTTGCAGTTTAATTTGGTTTCATACTTTTTTGCGGATATATTTCCAAGACTGGGGATTGCTCTTTCGATTATCCTTGTTTTGCTTATCTTGGGAGGAATTTTCTTGGATTGGGACAATAAAGGAATGAAATGGTTTTCCTTTGCAATAATTGCTGTTACAATAATCGCAGTTGTTTGGGGTCCATTGAGGAACATAGGATTGTTTTCAGGAATTGGAATAAACTTATTTGGAGCAAATCTAGGAACAATTATTGGAGTGATTGTTGTTGTTGGGTTGCTTGCTTGGATGATTTCTGGGGGAAATACAAACGTTAAGATGGGTGATGCTCCAGTAAAAAACCCTTCAGGTTAATTTTATTTTTTGGAAGTATTTAAGTTAATTTTATTTTTTAAAAGAGAAAAAGATTTATCTTCTGGATTTTGTTGTTCTTTTTTCTTCAGCTTTTTCATGAAGTATTGGAACCATTTTTTCAAAAGATTCTTGCATCATCCCCATTTCTCCTTTTATTGATTCTAAATCTTTTCCATAAGAACCAATTTTTTCAAGTATTGCTATTTGAAGTTTGTCTATTATTGTTTCTACTCTTTTTATTCTTTCATGATCGTTGCTTATTCTGGTTTCTACGAGTGTTGCAAATTCATTTAATGCTTCTATTTGCTTTTGTTGTTTTTTTATTTTTTCTGAAAAAACTTGTTCAGCTATTTCAATTATTGTATCTGTGTCGTATGCACCTCCTGCTCCGCCCATTTGAGGATCAGAGTAACCTTCTTGAGCAAGATATTGTTCTTGAGGGTATTCCGTTCCATACATTTGCTGTTGCATCCCATCATTGTATTGTTGCATTTGTGGAGCGGGAGGTTGAGGAGAATAAAATTCTCTGGAATCATGTTCTATTTCTTGAGTTTTTGGAGTGTATAAAGGAGAGGATTGGGGAGCAGGAGGAGGTTCAGATTCATTTTTCATTATTGAAGGTTCCATACTTTCTTCTGCAGGTGCTTCTGCGGAGATTGCATTTTTTATTCTTAATTGATTGAAACCATCTTCAATTGCTTTTGGAGAAATTCCTTTTTCTTGTAAGTTTTTAGCTATCTCTGTGTCTTGCATTCCTTGACTTTTCAGATTTGTTATGTCTTCTAATACGCCCATTTTTTATCAAGTGTTTAATTGTTTTTTAATTTTTCTAAATCTTTCCTTGTTACAAATTCCAAAGGTTGAAACATTTTTGCTTGTTTTGATAAGATTTCAACTTCGTCTTTTTTTGCAAATTTGGAAAATTCTGAGGAAGCAGTTTCAAAAAAGGATTTCAATCTTTCAGTGTCTCTTTTCAAAAGTTCTATCTCTTTTTTCATTGCTAAAAATGCGCTGTGAAATTCTTCTTTCATTTCTATTAGATTTTGCCCAATAAGTAAAACTCTATCTTTTATTATTCTTTGTTTGTCTTCTAAATCCCTTATTTTTGAACTTATTTCTGTGAAATATTGATTTTCATACTCCTCTTCAGCCATATTGCATAAATGTAAAGCGAGTTTAAATTTGTTTGGATTATACAAAATATTTTAAACTCCAAACTATTTTTTCAACTATGCAATTTGAAAAAGGTGAAGCGCTTTATTCTTACGAAGTGAAGAGGGAAGGAGGAGAAGATGTTTTATATATAAATTATCTTGGTGCACCTTACGTTCCAAGTATTGCAGAACATCCTGAAGTAATGGAAAGAACAATTGATTCTTTGATTGAAAACCCTAATGTTTCAAGAATTGTTTTTGTTCAACAAAAAAATTATAATTATGATTTCAAGGAAACAGGTTATCTTTTGGAATTAGCACGGCTTTATGTTTATTTCATTAAACAAGAAAAAATACTTAGTCAAGAAAAACTTGTTTCTTCTAATTCTGATTTTTTCCCTAAAAGATACAATGAAGTTTTTTCTTTTTTGTTTTCTCTTAAGAAAGATCCTTTTGCTGCTTATTTTCATCTTAAAAAAATAATTTTAGAATCAAAAATTCTCGCAGATAAATTTACTGGTGTTCTTAAATTAGATCAAAAAAATTATGTTTCTTTTTTAGAAAAGATTTTGGAAATATTCTCAAAAACAAATTTAATTCAAACTTTTCAGCAACATTTAAATGAATATAGGAGGGGAGATAGAGAAATTTATCAGAATTTTTTTAGTCCTGATTCAATTTCAAATTTTACATTTACGAGGTTGGTTTCTGATTTGCCTTCAGATGCAGAAATAATTTCTCAATACAAAATTTCTAGCACAGATAATGACGAATCTTTTGTTACAATAATGAGAAAAAAAGATGAGTCAAAACTAATTTATCATCTTGTTCCTCCAGAAAACACTTTAACGGAAGATCAAAGTTCAATTTTGAATTTGGCAAGAAGCGTTTTAATTGAACACCAACCCAAAGCAGAAGAATTTACGGATACAGAAAGAATAAGACAAGTTTTTATGAATATTTCTATGGATTTAATTAGAGATTTATCTCAGACAAGGGGAGTAAAGATGGATTATGCATCTCTAAATAAACTGGCTGCAATTTTGGTTAGACACACAATTGGTTTTGGAGTTGTTGAGATTCTTTTGCAAGATAAAAATCTTCAAGATATTTCTTTGAATGCTCCAATTCCACAAACGCCTATTTTTGTAAGACATCAAGAGTATGATGAGTGCGTTACAAATATTTTGCCAAGCCAAGAAGATGCTGATTCTTGGGCAGCTAAATTCAGAATGATTTCTGGAAGACCTCTTGATGAAGCAAATCCTATCCTAGATACCCAGTTAGAAATTGGCAATCTTAGAGCAAGAATATCAATTGTTCAACCTCCTTTGTCTTGTGATGGGCTCGCTTATTCAATAAGAAGACATAGAGAAAGTCCATGGACCCTTCCTCTTTTTGTTAACAATAAAATGGTTAACCCCTTTGCAGCAGGTTTGCTTAGTTTTTTGATTGATGGCGCAAGAACTCTTTTAGTTGCAGGTACAAGGAGTTCAGGTAAAACATCTCTTCTTGGAAGTTTGATGTTGGAAATTGTTCCAAAACATAGAATCATTGTAATTGAAGATTCTTTGGAATTGCCCGTTGAATCTTTAAGAAAGTTGGGTTATGATATTTTAAGAATGAAAGTTCGTTCTGCACTTTTGAAAACAACTACAGAAGTTTCTGCAGATGACGGAATAAGAACAAGCTTGAGATTGGGAGATAGTTGTTTGATTATTGGAGAAGTTAGAAGTGTTGAAGCTAAAGCTCTTTATGAAGCGATGAGGGTTGGGGCCCTTGCAAACGTTGTTGCAGGAACAATTCATGGGGCTTCTCCTTATGGGGTTTTTGATAGGGTTGTAAACGATTTAGGAGTTCCGGTTACGAGTTTCAAAGCAACAGATTCTGTGATAGTGTGTAATCCAATTAAATCTCCTGATGGATTACATTCTTGGAAAAGATTAATTCAACTTTCAGAAGTCAGAAAGCATTGGACAAAAGATCCTTTGGTGGAAAAGGGATTTGTGGATTTAATGAAATATAATATTGAAAAAGATGAAATAGAACCAACAGAAGATTTGATAAATGGAGACAGTGAAATAATAAAAAATGTCGCTTCAAATGTTAAAGGTTGGGCTGGAAATTGGGATGCGGTTTATGATAATATACTTCTTAGAGCTAAAATAAAAAAAGAATTGGTGGATGTTTCAAACAAAATAAATAATTTGGATTTGTTGGAATCTAAATTCAATACTTTATCAAATCACGCATTTCATAAAATTTCTGATGAAGTTATTCAAGAATCTGGACTTCCTTTAGCAGAAAGAGTTTTTCCTGCTTGGCAGGATTGGCTTAATAAAGAAGTTAAAAAAAGAACAATTTAGTTTCAAACAAGTTTATTCTTGTTGTTTTTAGGTTTTTTTAATTCTCCAAAGATTTATTAATTCTTTTTGTGTTTATGTAATTAAAAGAGTGTAGATAATATGCCCCCTTACAAAAAACCCACCGTAGATGAGATTCTTAGGAATTATGGAAAAAAAATTGAAGGACAAATAAGCACAACAGATGTTGTCACATCAAAAGATAGTAGAGCGTATTCTAAATTCAAAGAAGAAACCCAAAGAGAATTAACTAATTATGAAAGATGGTGTACCACTCTTGGAAGTGTCGTTAAACTTAATCCTTCAAAAAAAGACGAGGAAAAATTAAGAAAAGATATAGAAATGGCGCATATGAATGTTGAACCTTGGCAAGCAATAACTTTAAGTGCAATGGTTCTTGTTTTTGTTTTTTTTATAGGGCTTCTTCTTTCTTTGGGATATATGTTTGTTGCTAAAGGAGATTCTGTGTCTTTTCCCGTGTTATTCTTTTTTCTTGTAACTTCTATCGCTGTTTTTTCTTTTTATTATTTCAATAATTATCCTTCAAGGTTTGCCAATAAATGGAGATTGAAAGCTTCTTCACAAATGGTTCCAGCAATACTTTATGTTGTGGTTTATATGAGACATACTCCTAATCTTGAAAAAGCAATTGCCTTTGCTTCAGAACATTTGCAATATCCTCTTGCATTGGACTTCAAAAAAATATTTTATAATGTTGAAATGGGAAAATTCTCAACAATAAAAGAAAGTTTAGATAATTATCTTGAAGGGTGGAGAGATTATTCCACAGAGTTTATTGAATCTTTTCATTTAATTGAAAGTAGTTTATATGAACCAGACAGGGTTAGAAGAATAGCTACACTTGAGAAAGCAATTCAAGTTGTTTTAGACGGGGTTTACGATAAAATGCTTAAATTCACTCATGATGTAAAAGCTCCTTTAACAAATGTTTATATGTTGGCAATAATGTTGCCTATTTTAGGAATAGCGTTAATTCCTCTTGCTTCTGCGATGGTTCAAGGAATGATACAGTGGACTCATGTGTTTCTTTTGTATACTGTGATTATTCCTTTTTTGGCTTTTTTTATGTTGGATAAAATTCTTGCTTTGAGGCCAGGAGGACATGGAGACACTTCTTTTCTTGAAAAAAATCCTCTTTACCCACAGTATAAATCAAATGGGCCTTATCTTTATGCTTTTTTGATTTGTCTTCCTTTTATTCTTTTAAGTTTGCTTCCCCTTATTTTTCAATACACCTTTATTCCAGATGTTCTTGGATTGCAAAAAGATTATTCTTTGGCAGATTTAGGTTTGGAATTTACCGGTGCAGAACAAATAATGTTGTTTGATTTCAAAGAAACGAAGAACGGGATTGCAGGACCTTTTGGAGCAGTTGCACTTTTTTTGAGTTTGTTTTTTCCTTTAAGTATTGCTTTGTTTTTTTCAATTGTTTACAAAGATAAAACAGAAAATATAATTGTTGAAAGAAATAAAACAAGACAATTAGAAAACGAATTCAATAATTCTTTGTTTCAATTAGGGAATAGATTGGGAGATGGGACTCCTCCTGAACTTGTGTTTGGAAAAGTGGGAGAGTCTTCTAAGGGGTTAGTTACTGGAGATTTTTTCAGAAGAGTTAATTACAATATTCAACAAATGGGAATGAGTGTTGAAAAAGCAATCTTTGATTCTCGTAGAGGAGTTATTTTGTTTTATCCTTCAGATTTAATTGCAACAAGTATGAAAGTTCTTGTTGAATCTTCAAAAAAAGGACTTAAAATAGCTGCAGTTAGTTTAATGAGTATTTCAGAATACGTTAAAAATATACAGAAAATAACTGAAAGACTTAAAGATATTTTGGCAGAAATAGTTTCTGAAATGAAAAGCAATATGACTTTCCTTGCTCCTTTGCTTTCTGGAATAGTTATTGGGTTGGCTTTGATGATTACTTCTATTCTTAATATTTTGCAAACATTTATGACTTCTTCAGATGTGGACGTTTCTTTGTCTTCTCAAGTCACGAATATTTTGAGTATGTTCGATGTGGCTTATATGATTCCTCCTTATTTTTTGCAAATTGCAATAGGAATTTATCTTGTAGAAGCAGTCTTTATTTTAACAAGTACCTTGGTTTCAATTGATTCGGGAGAGGATGAACTGGAAAAAACAAATAAAATAGGCCAGAATTTAAAGAAAGGAATTATTTTTTATTTTTTAACAGCTCTTTTTTCTTCTTTAGCTCTTTTTGTTCTTTCGGTGATTGTAATTGGAGGGTTAGGAGGTTAAACTCTTTTTAATTAGGTAAATTTTATTAACTATGTTTTTTTGTATTATTTATGAAAAAAGAAAATAAAAGAGGGGTTGTTTCAGAATACCTTCCTTGGATATTGATTGCACTTGTACTTTTGGTATTGGTTATGATTTCAATTTTTTTTCTGAAAGAACAAGGGGTTTCTTTGATGGACCAAATTAAAAATATTTTTAGGAGAGGTTGATGGAACTAACAATTGAGAATTTAATTAAAATAATAATTGGGGTTTTAGTTGTTGCTGCTGTTTCTTATGGGCTTTATTATTTTTTCAGTAATAATGTTATTGATTTATTTAGAAATGTTGGAGTAAACTCTACAAGTAAATTTTTTATTGGCTTGTTTTTATGAAATGATTGAAATTAAAGATAAAAAAGGATTTTTATTGGCAGAAGAAACTTTAAAGATAATTATCGCTGTAATTTGCATTATGTTTTTAGTGTATGTTTTGGCTGCATTGTATAATTCAAATTCATCTGAAAAGAAATTGAATCAAGCTAAAGAAGTTCTTTTTGGAACAGAAGAGGGTTCTAGAGGTATAGATAGGATAGTTATGTCTTTGCAAGAAGGAGACAGCGAAATTAAAGATGTTTTGAATCCTTCGGGATGGTATTTGTATTCTTTTCTTGGACAAGAAAAACCAAATTCTTGTTTGAACCAAAGGTGTTTATGTATTTGTAAAAAAACCTTAATAGAATCTTGGAAGTCTCAGGCTGAGAAATGTGATAAAGACGGGGTTTGTTTGTCAATACCTAATTTAGCAGCTTCAGAAGTTAATTGGAAAATACAAGGAGGGAGAGCTCCTTTGTTTATTGAAATCGAAAAACAAAATGGAAAGATTTTCATTGAGAGGTAAAAATGAGTTTTGATGAAGTAATAAAGTATTTAATATGGATAATCTTTTTTGGTCTTGCAGTTATAGGAGTTATAGCTTTACTTAAAAGAATGGGTGTTGCATAAGATGTTTAATAAAAAAGGAGAAATAACCACACAGCAGATTGTTTTATTGATAATTCTAATTGTTAGTTTCATTGTTATTTTGTTTTTGCTTTTTGGATTTGATTTTTTTGGACAAACAGACAAGGAAGCTTGCCACTATTCGGTTATTATGAGGGGAACAAAACTTCCTGATTCGGTTACTCCTTTAGATTGTTCAAGGACTTATATTTGTTTAAGTGAAGATGGAACTTGTGAAAGAATGACTAATCCTGATATAAAGAAAGTTGAAACAAAAGAAGAAATTTACGAGATTTTGGCAGAGGAGATGGCAGATTGTTGGTGGATGTTCGGAGAAGGAAAAGTTAATTATGCTGATCCTGCCTGGAGAGAAAAAAATTATTGTTCTATCTGTACCCAATTTGTTTTAGATAATAGTATTGATGAGATAGAGAACATAAATGGAGAAGTAGATAAAGACGATTTTTACAATTATCTTTCAAAGACAGTTATGCCAGATAAAGAGATTACTTATGCAGAATATTTTTTAGGAACAAAGGACATCAACAAATTGAAAAGAGATTTGTCTGTTAGAGCAGGAAGTGAAGTTACTTTTGGAAAAATAGAATTAAATAAACAATATTTCATAGTTATGGGAATTACAAGTGAATCTAATTTGTACACCTGGGTTTTAACTGGTGCTGTTATTGGAGGAGTTGCAGTTGTGGGCGTTGCAACAGCAGGAATTGGAACGGCTGCATTTATGCCTGTTTTGTTTGGGGTTGTGGCAGGAGGCGCTGCAGGACACGAGGCTTTTGAACTTTCAGATCTTGTTTCACCCACAATAGGTGCAGTTGTTGTTCAAGGAGATGGAATAGACAATAAGTTTATGGCGCCAACTATTCAAGAAGCAAATTCAAATGAATTTAAACTCTTAGGATGTGATGATATAATTACAAGTTCTTAGATAATTTTATTAATGAGATTTTCATGTTTTTATTATGGATAAAAGAGGGACGATTCTTGTTGAGAATATCGTATTTTTAATTTTAAATCTTCTTTTTCTTTCAATTCTTGTTTTGTTTTTATTGAAACAAGGGAGCGGAGCAATTGTTTTGGAAGAGTCATACTCAAAACAAATAGCAATGGTTATCGATTCTGCGAAACCTGTTATGGTTATACAAATTGACTTGGAAAAAGGAAAGAAAATCGCAGAAACAAGAGGAATAGATTTCGGGGAAGTAGTTGGGATTGATGGAAATATAGTTCGAGTTAAATTAACCGAGAAAAGTGGATATTCTTATTGTTTTTTCAATGATGTTGAAGTTTCCTCAAGAGCAATCAAAGATAGCAAAGGGGATTATACAGGAATGTATTTATTCGTAGTAAATGAAAAAGGAGCAAATGCAAATGGATAAAAAAGGTACCGATAAAATACTTTCAATTTATTGGTTTTTGATTTTGACTATTGTGGCAGGAGGAATTTTTGCAATGGTTTATGTTTTTTATGGTGCTCCTTCTGATGTAAGAGAAATTGAAGCTGAATTGCTTGCGCAGAAATTAGCAGATTGTGTTTCTAAGAATGGTTTAATTGAAGAGAATCTTTTTTTGAATGGAGAATTCAATCCTGCAATAAATGCATATTTCACAGATAGATGTGGGATTACTTTTAAAGTCGAAGAAGGATATGGAGACGAAACAGAAATTCAATATTTGTATAAAGTAAGTTTTTATGATATAAAGAATGTGGTGAATCCAAAATTTGTGATTTCAGATGGAAATCTTAATTGGGAAAATGAGTGTTTCATTGAAAAAAGTAATTCTAAAGATTATTTAAGATTGGTTAAGTGTAAAGAAAGAAGATTTTATGCGGTAGATAAAGAAAACAACCAATATTTAATTGAAATTTTATCGGGAGTAGGAAAATCAGAAAAAAATGTTAAAAAATAAAAAAGCACAAGTAGGAGAAACAGCAACTTGGATTATCGCAACAGTTGTTTTAGTTGTGATTTTGATTGTTTTCCTTTTTATTTCTATTTCATTGTCTAAAATAAAATCTTTGAAGGCAGATATAAAAGCAAATTCAGAGGATACAACCGATTGGATAAGTTTGAAAACAGAAATGGCTTATTCAATTAATCCAGAAAATAAAAACAGAATTGAACTTTGGATTTCAAAGGAGGGAATACATGATGAACAATAAAAAAGGAGACATTCCTTTAACGGTTTTGATTATTGGAGTTTTTGCAGTTTGTATTTTGGCGGTATTCAGTTTTATTTATGTGTCTTATAAAATAAACAAATCTTTTGTGGGAATTGAAATAATGGAGAAAGCAAATGCTCAAATTGAAGAAAATCAATTGGACCATGTTTATCTTTACAAGAAAATTACAAAATTTTCTTTGGACTGGGGTAATTGGCTTAAAGAAAGAATAATTTTCTCCGTGGAATATAATCCTTAAAACAATAATTGTTGAAAAAGATTGAAAGAAAGGTTTTTAAATAAGTGTTGAGTAATTAAATTATCAAATAGCAAAAAGAAGATGATAAATAAAAAAGGTCAGGGGATGAGTATTAATGCAGTTGTTTTAATTGTTTTAGCAGTGATTATTTTGGTTATCCTTGTTTTAGGATTTATTCTTGGATGGGATAAAATTCTCCCTTGGATAGGGGGAGGAAATAATTTAGATACTTTAGCAACATCTTGTACAACTGCCTGTTCTACAGGTTCTACGTATAACTATTGTTCTTTGATGAGAGAAGTTAAGGACGGAGTTAATGATAAGTTTGAAGCTTCTTGTAACGAATTAGCTACTCGACCTCAATACGTTTCAAGAGGATACGGTATTAATCCGTGTTCAAGTATAACTTGTCCCTAATTAAATTTTAATTGAAGTATTTATTTAAAGAAAATGTCTAATTGTCCTTCTTCTGAAAGAAGAAATAAAAGTAAAGATAAGCGTAAAGAAAAGAAGAAACACCCCTATAAAAAAGGTGGAAAGTTCAGATCTACTGAGACTAAATAATTTTCAAGGTTTGATTTTTCTTTTTCATTAGCTTTATAAATTAAATTTGCTTTTTTTATTGATGAGAATGGAAGAGGTGTTTTTAATTGGTTTAGGTTTAATTTGGATTATATTTGCTGTTGTACAAGATTTAAGGAAAAGAGAAATAGCAAATTGGCTTAATTTTTCTTTGGTTGTTTTTGCCCTTGCATTTAGATTGTTTTTTTCTTTGTTTAAAGGAGAAGGATTTGATTTCTTTTATCAAGGATTTATTGGTTTTGCAATATTTTTTATTTTAGGTAATTTGTTTTATTATGGAAGAGTTTTTGCAGGAGGAGATGCAAAACTAATGATTGCTTTGGGAGCGGTTTTGCCTTTGTTTAGCAACTTTCCTTTGAATTTCAACCTGTTTTTGGAATTTCTTTTGTTTTTCCTTGTAGTAGGAGCAATTTACGGTTTTGTTTTTGGAGGAGTTTTAGCTTTAAAAAACAAGAAAAGATTCAAGAAAGAATTTTCAAAACAATTTAAAAAAAGTAAAAAAATAATTTATTTTGTTGTTTTTTTGAGTGTGTTGTTTATGGGTTTGGCTTTTTTTGATTTGCTTTTTTTATATCTTTCAATTTTGTTTTTTGTATCTCCTTATTTTTATGTGTGTGCAAAAGCGATAGACGAAGCTTGTATGGTTAAAAAAGTTGATACAAATCTTCTTACAGAAGGAGACTGGCTTTATTTAAATGTTAAAATAGGAAAAAAAATAATTGAAGCTAAATGGAGTGGTTTAACGAAGTATGAACTTGCTCTTTTAAGAAAAAACAAGAAAAATGTTCTTATAAGGCAGGGAATTCCTTTTAGCCCTGTTTTTTTGATAAGTTATGTTTGTGTTTTTTTAATTTATTTTTTATTTGGAGGAATCAAGGTATTCTTTTAGGAATCCAAATCTTTTTTTCTTGAATTTTTTCAGGAGAAGATTTTTTTTCTTTTTTTGAAGAGGATTTTTGTTGAAAGACACCCAAGATTTCATTTAATTCTTCTGGAGAGGCTTGGTTTCTAGGAGATTCCAAAGATTCATTGGAGTAAATGGGTATTAGATTAATTATTGTTTCACCTAGAATTTGTGAAGGAGAAACAAGAACTTCTTTAGGCTTGAATTTCATTTTAATTTTTTTTGAAATTTGGTTTGCAAAAGAAATTATTTTTTTAGGTATTTCTTGAGGTGTTGAAACAGCTTTTTTTGGAATGATTATTGTGTGTGCTTTTGAAATCGGATTTATTTCAAGAACTGCAATAGCTTCTTTGGTTTCTTGAACAAGCGAATAAGGTATTTCTTTTTTTACAATTTGTCTGAAAGGAGTTTGTGCTGGAATTTTTTTATTTTCTTGTTGAAATTCTAAATTGTTGTTTTCTGTTTCTAGAAGTTTATTGTTTTTTAAAAATTCAATGAACTCCTCTTGATTCATTTCCTTTATTTTTTTTATTGCATACTCTTTTTGTTGTTCAGGGAAACTGGAGTTTATTTGATTGATTATTTTTTCTTTGACAAGTTCAAGTGTGTTTTCGTTTAAGTCCATGTTTATTTAAGAAAAACCTTCTTAATAAGTTTTATGTAAATTTATGCAATTTTTCTCATATCTATTAATTGAACAGAAGCAACATCAGGTATTTTTGAAAGTTTTTCTTCCATAACATCTATGTTTTTATCATCAGTGTAGAAAAAGAAAACTATAACTGCCTTTAATCCGAACGCTATGTCTTCAATTGTATAATCTTTGTTGTTTCCTCCGAATTCTTCAACTATCTTTTTTGCAGCTTCTTGAATTTCATTTAAATCTACTTCAGGGGATTCAGGCATCAGCTTGTATTTAACTCCATTTATTCCTACCATACTTTAGTTTAAAGAAAGAGGTTTATAAATATTTTGAGAAGTGTTGTTTTTATCTTTAGTATCAAAATACTTATAAAAGAGGTTGGTTTTTTCTCAATATGGTGCTTGGGAATTATGAAAGAGTTGTTGAAAAAATTGCACAAAAATCTGGACTTAGTACCGAAGAGGTTACAAGAAAAATAGAGGCTAAAAGAGCCAAACTTTCGGGATTAATTAGCCAAGAAGGGGCAGCGCAGATTGTTGCTGCGGAATTAGGAATAAATTTTGAAAATGAAACCTTGAAGATTCAAGAACTTCTTCCGGGAATGAGAAAAGTTAATGTTTCTGGAAAAATAATTAATCTTTTTCCGGTTAGAACCTTTAAAACACAAAAAGGGGATGAAGGAAAAGTTCTTAATTTAATTTTAGCAGATGAAACGGCTAATATTAAAGTGGTTTTATGGGATACAAATCATATTTCTTTGGTAGAGAAAGGTGAAATAGGAGAAGGAGATGTAATTGATATTTCAAATGGCTCTATGAGAGAAAATGAGATGCATCTTGGAAGTTTTTCAGATTTCAAAAAAAGTTCAAAAGAAATTGCTGAAGTTAAGACTGAAAGAATTGTAAGAGAAAAAACAATAAAAGACTTTAAATTAGGAGATCAATCTTCGGTGAGAGCATTTATTGTTCAAGCCTTTCAACCCAGATTTTTTGAAGTTAACAAGGAAACTGGTAAAAAATTAACTGAAGAAGATAAGGCCCAAGGAGTTCCAACAGATAAAAGGGCATTAATCAATATTGTTTTGGATGATGGAACAGAAACAATGAGAGCAGTTTTGTTTAATGAAAATCTTTCAAATTTAGGGTTAAGAGATTTGGAAAATCCAGAAAGATTGTCTTATCAGATGGAGGCACTTCTTGGAAAGGAAATGATTTTTTCAGGAAATGTAAGAAAAAACAATTTTTTTAATAATGAAGAGTTTATTGTAGAAGGGGTTAAAGAAGTTGATTTAGATCAACTTATAGCAAAGTTGGAAAGTAAATAAAACTTTTTTATTGATGAATTAATTTTATAAATGTGGTTTATCTTCATTATCTATGAAAAGAGGTTTATTTTTATTTTTGATGCTTTTTGTATTTTCAATTAATTTTATTTCTTCAACAATTTTATTTACAGACGTTCAAATAACTCCATATATTCCAATTTCTTCAGAAAATTTAACTTGTAATGTTGTTGTTTTAAGCAATTCTTCTATTTCTGGAATGACTGCAGATTATATTTGGTATAAGAATGGTGTTGAAAGCTTTTCGGGATCTTTTTCTATAAATAATTATACAAACACTTCGGTGATATTGGATTCAGGAAATACCAGTGAAAACGATGTTTGGATTTGTAATGTACGTGTTACAGACGGTTCTTATGGAGAGTATGTTAATTCAAGCGTTTTTGTTAGAGGAGAACTTTCGATTGACAGGGCTTTAATTAATTACAGAAATGATACTGATAGGTTGGTTTGGGGAAAAATGTTTGATAAAAGATTTGTTGAGGAAGGTTTTATTTATAATTCAGATATGGGTTCTTATTTTGGACGTGCACCAATGGTTTTTCATGAAGATGGGAGCGAAGCACATATTGTTTTTCGTGATTCAAGTGCCAATTTAAGAATATACAAATCTAACTGGGTTTCATGGTTGGAAATGCAAAATCAAGGATCCACAGGAACTAATCGAGGTTCAATGTCGATTGATAGATATGGAGATAATTTGATGGCTATCTGGGGAGATAATGATGGGGATTTAGAACCTCCTTCGTATTCTATTTCTGTTGATGGGGGAACTACTTGGAGTAGTGAAGAATTGATTCCTTCTTCATACAACAAATTTGGTTATGGCAATACCTTGGAATTTAAATTTTTAGATGATGGAACAGGTATTGCTATTTGGAAATCTTATGCATCTGGAGTTGGTTGGGCCTATGCTTATTGGAATGGAACAGGATGGGAACATCTAGGAATTATTTTGGATTCCAACACTGGGGCAGTAGGCAGGGCAGATTTGAGTGCTTTTCCGGGAGGAAGCGCTTTTTTGATTTATCAAGATTCAAATCCAAGAGTTTATTCTTGGAACGGGAGCGGTTTTGATAATGATGTTTATTTGGATAGTTCTGCAAATGGAGATGATCATAATGGGCCAACAATTGATTGTAACAGAAATGGACAATGTGTTGCTGTTTGGACAGATTCTGCTTATGAACAAGAATATATGAGATATAATGGAACTGATTGGGAAGGTTCACCTAATATAGATATTGATGGAACAGATAGCTGGAGCGATTCTCATGCTCAGGCTCCTAACGATATTCAAGTAGATGATCAAGGAAATGCTTTTTTGATTTGGTATGACGAGTCAGAAGTGGATGTTCTTTATGCAACTTATAATTGGTCAAATGATAATTGGACGCAAGGG
>CAYWFA010000001.1:0-35989 GCA_964457815.1 Candidatus Woesearchaeota archaeon | reverse complement strand
AAAAAAGGAGGAGCAACTTCTGTTGCGGGAGGTAGTTCAGCTCCAGGCTATGTTAGGATTTCTTATGATGAGTTTATACCAATAGTAATCAATGTTACTTCTCCTTTAAATAACCTCTACAGAAGTTCAACAATGTGGTTTAATGCAACAGCAAATGATAATATTCACACATGGATAATAAATTATAATGGAACAAATATAACTCTTCCAAATATAAACACCTCTTTGCAGCTGGATAATGGAAGTTACAATCTGATTGTTTATGGAAACGATAGTAGAGGAAAATGGGGGGTAAATAATTCAATATCTTTTTCAGTAGATTTAACCCCTCCAAAAGTAAATGTTTTGTCTCCAGAGCAAGATAAGTATTATGGAAACTCTTTGATTTGGTTTAATATAACAACAAATATTTGGGCTGTAGCAAACTATACCATTGATGGAGGTTCAACAAATTACACTTTAACCCCAAATGGTACTAATACCGGATTTTCAGGTTCAAGAAGCTTAAGTGATGGAGAAAATACCGTTAAATTTTATGTCTGGGATGAATATGGTAACTTAAATGATTCTATAGAAGTTGATTTTGAGATTGACACAACTTTTCCAAAGATTGATTTCGTAAATGATATCAGTGGAATTGCTGGAACCCCCTTAAATAATGCTAATTTTTCAAGAAATTGGATTTTTGTCAATGTTAGTGTTGATGAAATTAACGAGGCAAATATAACTTTTAATTTATATGATTCAAACTATCTTTCAATAAACTCCTCAACGTACACAGATTTAAGAAGAACAATAAATTGGACAGGATTATCAGACGGAGTTTATCATTACAATGTTTCTGTTTCAGACGTTGTTGTAAATGTTAATTCAACTGAAACAAGAAATATTCAGTTAGACACAACCGGGCCAGTAATAAATATTGTTGACCCAAAACCAATCCTTTATAACATAAATACAAGTTTGCCTCTCAATTACAATATATATGATTCAGGAGTAGGAACCCTGTCTCATTGTTGGTGGAATCTAAACAATGGAGCAAATAATTCAATTACCTGCGGACAAAACACAACCTTTAATATTGATGAAGAAGGTGAAAATACGATATGGTTCTTTTCAAACGATACTTTAGGAAACCCCTCGTATTCAAAAGTAGATTTTTTTGTAGACACAAATGTTCCTTCAATCGAGCTAAATTCCCCAGAAGATGACGATTTTTTAGATTATAACTTAATTGATTTTAGTTATACTCCCGAAGATAAAAGGGGAATAGATGCTTGTATCTTGTATGGAAACTGGGGAGGATGGGAAGAAAAGATTTTTGACTATGAAGTTGAAAATGTGTCTTTAAATTACTTTAATAATATTGATTTAAGTTCTTATGGAGATGGAGATTATCTTTGGAATGTCTGGTGTAATAACTCTATTGGAAGCTATTCATTCGCAATTGCAAACTTTTCATTTACAATTGACACAACCTTCCCAAAAATTGAATTCGTAAATGATATAGGTGGAATTACTGGAACCCCCCAGAATAACAGCAATTTTTCAAGAAATTGGATTTTTGTCAATGTTAGTGTTGATGAAATTAATGAGGCAAATATGACCTTTAGCTTGTTTAATTCTCTTGGGAATCCTATAAATGCTACAACTTATACAAATCCAGTCAGGACAATAAACTGGACAGGATTATCAGATGGAGTTTATTATTATAATGTTTCAGTTTATGATTCTGTTAATAAGTTAAATTATACAGAAACAAGAAAAATTAAGCTGGATACAACTGGACCAGTCATAAATGTAACAAGACCAGAAAATATAATTTATAATTACAGCATCAGTTTACCTTTAAATTACACTGTTTATGACGAAGGAATAGGCACTCTTTATGAATGCTGGTGGAATTTAAACGATGGAATAAATAATTCAATTGGTTGTGGACAAAATACCACCTTTAATGCATTGGAAGGGGACAATAAAATAAATCTTTATTCAAACGATACCCTAGGTAATTTAAATAAGGAGAGCATAGAATTTATTGTGGATTTAACTCCTCCATTTTGGACAGAACAAAATCAAACACGAAATGGAGTTTATATAGAAAGATTCTATGTAGAAGATTATTTGAATTTGTCTGCAAGTTGGGAGGATGAATTTTTACTTGAAAAAGCATGGCTATCAACAAATGAAACAGGAACATGGGAAAATAAAACCACTTATAATTCTCCTCAAGAATTATCAGGAACAACAGATTTAAGCAGTTTTATATGGCAAAATAATTCTCTCGATGTTGGAAATATTATTTCTTGGAAAATATATGCAAATGATTCTGTAGGATGGGAAAACTTTACAAATGAAATGACTTTCAGAATTTGGGGATATTCTGAAATAGGCGATGCATTTTTTATCCCAAAGGGCGTAAAAGTAGGGTATAACTCAACATTTTATTGTAGTGTATTAAACAACTATACACAACAAAAAATATCTGGATACAATGTTTCATTTTATGAGGGAGGAGAGTATCTAGGAAGTAATTTAACAGATTCAGAGGGTTATGCCCAATTTTTAATTTCTGAAAATAATGAAGTTGGTTCAAAAGAGATAACATGTAATATTTCTGAAGACGCTTCCAAATATTATTCTTCATCCGAGAATAACGAGAAAAGTGTTGTTTTAGGAATTGGTTATGCCTCAAAGGTTTATAATTATCTTTTTCCAAATAATCATAAAATTTATGTGGGAACAGAAGATTATCCAACAACAGAAGATTCCAATGAATATCTTGTCGAATCTCCCAACGGTGTTTATTTACGTTATTCTCCACCCACTTCAGGAAGTTATGCTAACCAAAGGTTTGAATTTAAAATTAATGAAAATTTAAATGAAATTACTTATATAAATCTCACTTGGAAAGGAAGAGGAGATGTTGGAAGTGGAACCGATGGGTATATTTTGTATATCTATAATCAAACTTCTGGAAGCTGGATTCAAATAGCATCACATACAACAAATGCAGACAGAACTGAATCTTTTGCTTATGCCTCTGTGAATTTTTCAGAGTATATCAATTCAAGCGGTTATCTTCAATTCAGAGTAAGAAGTCAGAGCACTCGTCCTGGAAATCCTCCCTCATCTGCATGGGTATATGTAGAAACAGATTATATTCAGTTAGAAGTTCGTTCAGATATTCTTTTCCCTGATGTAACATTAAATTATCCTGATAATTTAAAAACAAATAATTTTTTAGTTGATTTTAGCTGTTACACAGATGATAATTATAAGATTGCAAATGTTTCTTTGTACGGAAACTGGACAGGGGGCAATTGGCATTTGAATGAAACAAACTCTTCTGGAATAAATAAAGTAAATTATACTTTTAGTAAAACAATATCCGAACAAGGATTTTTTGAATGGAATTGTTATGTGTGCGATTTTGCAGGAAATTGTGATTTTTCGGTATTCAACAAATCTTTTTCAATTGATACTTTGCCACCCACTGTTAATTTAATTTACCCTGAAAACTATTCTAATTTTTCAGGATATTTAATTGATTATTTTAATTATTCTGTAAATGATTCAAACGAAATATCAAACTGTTCCCTTTATGGAGATTTCAATCTCACTTGGTTGAAAAATCAAACTGTCCTTTCTCCTACCAAAGAAATTGTTAATAATTTTTCTTCTTTATATACAGCAGGAGATGGATATTATAATTGGAATGTTTTGTGTTTTGATGATCATGGAAATTCTGCATTTAATTCAACAAATTATACTTTTTCTTCTTTTTTACCTGTTGAACCATTAAACAGTTCCGAATTTATAACCTATATGACAATTAATGACGGTACAGGAAATGCATTTTTGTCTTGGAATAGTTCAAATCATTCTCTTAAATACCGGGTGTATTCCACAGAAGATGTTTTATCGCCCTTTTTATTTTTAGCAGAAACCTCTGATTTAAATTATACTGATTTAACTTCCAACCAAACCAGAAGAAAGTTTTACAAAATCTCTTCTTGGAATCCGATATCAGAAGAAATTAATCCAGATATTATAGGCAAGACAGTATATTATATGCACAGAAAACCTTCACTAAATACCAGAAATTGGATGGGATTGTATCTTGAAACAAATCTTGCAGATGCAAAGGATGCTCTTGCAGAGATAAACAATATCACTTCATTTACAATGTGGAATAGCACAATTCAAAAAAGAGTAACTTGTAATGATTTCTCGTGTCCAGATTATCCAAGTTGCACCCTTAATAATTGCAACTTCAATATAGAAGAAGGTGCAGGTTATGAAATGAATCTCAATTCAACTTCTTCTGTATTTACTAACTGGAGTTTAGTGGGAATAGTTAATTCACCTACAAGCGTTCAATTAATTAGAAATTCAACTTCTTCTGGAAAAAATTGGGTTTCTTTGTATTACAACTCTTCTATTAAAAATGCCAACAATCTAATCAATTCTGTTTCTTATTCAGATGCAGTAACTAATTGGAATGGGCTTAATCAAATTTCAGAAGGATATATTTCTACAGGCTCTCCTTTCCCTTGGATTCCTCCTTATGTTGGATTAAACTTCTTGCTTGAACCAGAAAAAGGTTACGAAGTTTCAATAACCCAAGATTCAATGTATACTCAAGCCTAGAAAGTTTTAAATATTATTATTTAAAGTTATTAATATGAAAAAGAGATTTATTGTAGTTTTTGTTTTTTGTATTGTATTCTTCTCTTCTTTTGTACTTGCAGAAGATTATATCGTTTCTAATTCTGCAAATTGGCAGGATGTTTATTCTAGCATTTTATATGCCAATTTAAGAGGATTAAATTCTGATTTTTTAGTTAGTACCTCTCATGGCCCAACTTTGCTTGACGGAATAAATAAGAATTACGATTTGTTGATTGTTTCTTCTAAAGATGACCCTCTCGTATTCAATTATCCTTCTTTGGCAAATTCAAGAGGGTTCAATTCTGTTCAAGAAATAGAAGTTTCTTCAGGAAATTTAGAATTAATCAACGAATTGCCGAATATAAGGAATTTCATTGTGGTGGGGGACTCGTATGGGTATAATTCAATGGCAGTAGTTGCTTATGCTTTAGCGACAAATTCTTGGGTTTTTTTGGCAAACAGAGTAAATGTAGGAGATATTGATTCAATTTTAAATGGACGAACCGATAAGTTGCTTTTATATGGGTATGTTGATTCCGAAGTGACAGAAACTTTATCAAAATACAATCCCGAAATAATTAACAGCGGAGATAGATTTCAAGATAACATTGAGATTGTAAAGAAGTACTCAGAAGTGGGTTCTATAAGCCAAATTATTCTTAGCAATGGAGAGTTCATAGAAAAAGAAATTATGCAAGGAAAGAACACTCTTTTATTTACAGGAAGAGAAAATGTTCCAGCAAAAATTGCAGAATATATAAAATCTTCAAACATTGAAATAGGGGTTCTTATTGGGAACGAATTAATTGGTGCCGCAACAAATATCAGACAATCTACAGGAATAAACGTGATGGTTAAATTTGCTAGGAGTGCAAGAGAAAGGACCACCGGAGTTTCTCCTGTTGAAGGTTTAGATTTATTTTATATTCCAGTTCCAAATTTAAATCTTTCAGTTTATTCTGTGAAATACAACAAAGCAAATTCAAGACTTGAAATAACTTATAAAAGTGATTCAAATATGCCTGCTTATTTCAGAGGAACAATAACTCTTGTAACTCCTTCAGGAACCATAAGGGTGGGAGATTTAGAAGAAATATTTATTGCTCCCGGAGATTTCAAAACAGTTGTTTATGAAGGGGTAGTTCTTTCGGGAGAAGAAGCATCTGCAGAGATTTATGTCCTTTATGGAGAATCCCCTTCTTCCTTGGATAGAGTCTTAGAAGGAACATATGAAGTAGAAATGGTTAATATTATAGATAGATGTGATTTAGATATAAAATGGTTGAAATACAACCAACAAGAAAATTCTTTTGTAATTAAATTGAAAAATACAGAAAATGTAGAATGTTGGACAAGTGTGGAATTAAAAGATATCGTAATAAACAGATTAACCCAAACTCTTGGAACAGAAACCCCTGAAAGATTGCTTCCAGGAAGATCAAAGAAAATATTTATTTATGAAGTATTAACTGAATCAGATTTAAGCAAGAATAATTTTGTAAGGGTGGTATCATATTATGGTGAGAGAAGAGATTCATTGGTAAATACCAAAGAAATAAGAATGGAATTAAATTATCAAAGATTTAATCCTTTAACCTACATAATCTTTGGATTGATATTTATCATTTTAATATTTATAATTTTCTTTATAATAGCAAGAAGAAGAGAAAACAAAGATGAGGACTAGTCTTTTATTTTATTGATTTCTGTTTCGATCTCATTTATCCTTCTTAAAACATTTTCAGCATCTTTTTTGTTGTAACTAGCCATAAAAACCTTTATTTTTAAGGGAATCATAACCAATTTAAAATTTAAAACTCCCAAATCTTCGCCTTTTTTTCTTAATTCAGAAAACCTTTCATTTAAATCTTGGTTTTTTTCTTTAAGATAATCATTTATTTTTTGTTTTAAATTGTTTTCAAATTCCTCGTTTATTTGTATTTTTCTTATATCAATTAAACCTTCTGAAGCAAAAAATAAAAAAACTTCTCTTAAGTTTTTCTCAATACCTTTCAATTTAAATTCCAAGGCTTCTTCTTTGGTTATCTTGGTTTTACTTGTTTTTATTTCCATCTTTTTCTTCTTTATCTTTTTCTTGTTTTTCAGTTTTTTCTTTCTTTTTTTGTTTTGAAAAAAATGAAAACAATCTTTTAAATTCAGATACAACTTTCATAAACCCTTCTTTTATGTATGTTAAAATAGTAATTACTTTTGTAGAAATTTTATTAAATGTTCGTTTAAACGAAAAATTAATTTGTTTGAAAAAATTAATTTTAATTATTTTTAATCTATGAAACAAGTAAATTATTTTGTTTGGACTTATTTTATAAAAAAAATTTTTAATTTTTCTTTTAAAATTATAAGAATTTACTTCTGTTTTAATTTTTTTATCTTCAATCCAACCCCTTTCCAACTCCACGCCTTCTGCTTTAAATTCCTTGGTTTTTTCTTTATCTTTCTTTGATTTTTTAGTTGAAGGATTTTCTTTTTCTTTTTTCAGCTCTTTTTTCAAGGATTTTTCATATATCTTTCTTATTTCTTTCACTTTTTTTGAATATTCCTTTTCTAATTCCCCCAGACTTTTATTGCCTTTAAGACCCTCTAATAAAATCTCTCCCTCTTTTTCAACGCCTTCAAGATACCTTTCTTCCAAATCATCCATTTTATTTACAATAACAATTACAATTATTACATGAATTTTCTATTTTTTCAAATTCAGATTTGTAAAAATCCATTTCCCTTGTTATACACTCTGCCCTACAGTAATTCTCACATCCAGAACTATCTTTTATTGCATGTAAAACATTTTCAAACATTATCGAACACCTATCTTCAAGAGAAATCATTTTTATTTCTTTTTTTTCAAGCAATTCCCAAAATTTTACTTCAACAAAAATTAAAATTACAAGAACAAATATAAGTAAAAGTATAACATTTAATAATTTTTTAGCTTTTCTTTTTCTTTTCATTACTTATCTTAGATTTATGCGCTTTTTTAAGATTTCCCTTTTTACCAACAATAGCAGAAAAATCTTTTATTATTTTTTTGACATTTTTTTCTTCCTTCTTCATTTCTTCTTCTTTTTCAGCCAACTTTATGTAAATTTCCTGCCATTCGGTTTCTAATTGTTGCAGTTTATTCATCCTTTCTTTTATCCTTGCTTTGAACTCTTTTTCAACTGTTTCAGTTATAAATTCATTTTTTTGAGTTTCCCAGTATTCTTTCATTTCTTCAATTACACTTTTATCAGAAAATCTTTTTTGATACCACGCGTTTATTTTTGCAGGATCAAAATCATCTTTTTTTAATTCATTTATTAAAGGATTGAAAAAACTTTTTTCCAAGTTTACTTTTTCTTCTATTGTTTCTTTTGGCTTTTCTTCAACTTCTTCGATTTCTGTTCTTTCTATTTCTTCTTGTTTGTCACTTTCATTATCTGTTTCTTGTTCAGTTGTTCCTTCTTCAGTATTTTCCTCCTGAGATTCTTCAGGTGTTTCTTGTTCTTTTTTTGGGACTTCTTCTTTTTCTTCCGTTTTTTCAGTTTCTTGTTTTGTTTCAACGGCTTCTTGAGTTGCTCCTGATTCTTGAGGTTTTTCAGAATAATCTTTCTTTAAATCTTTCTTTAATTCATCTATTGCCAAATCCGGAAGTTCATCGGGAGCATCAGATTTTTTAAACATTTTTGTTAACGCCATTTTTCATCTCTTTTACTTGATGAAAAGCTGAAAATTCTTTAAATACTTTTTGGTGATTTATATTTTTCTTATAGGAAACTTTATTAATTTTCTTTACGCGATTATAAGATGCATAAGAAAGGTGAAAGAGTTTCTAAAAAAGC
The DNA here is from genome assembly GCA_964457815.1 of Candidatus Woesearchaeota archaeon. Classification (GTDB taxonomy): domain Archaea; phylum Nanobdellota; class Nanobdellia; order Pacearchaeales; family GW2011-AR1; genus MWBV01. Next base: position 27,476 of record CAYWFA010000001.1, on the reverse strand, counting down.
AATTGCCATTGCAAGAAGAGAATTACGTCAAAAAAAGAAAGAAGATACTTTTGAGTTTTTATTGCTCGCATTTGCTTTATTTTCGACATTTGTAATTTGTGTTTTGTTTATAACAAACATTCTTTCCACAGGTTTCTTAACTTATGTTCCTTCACAAGCAGGATATATTTCTGAATTAAACGTAACAATTAAATTTCAAACCTCTTATTGGCATGGATTGTATGGCTTGGCTTTAAGAGTTCCAGGATACACAGAGCTTTTATTTGAAGATGTTAATTCTGGAGAAATTTCAACAACCGGTTTGTTTTTTAATTGTATCCAACAGGATGCAATAGGGGGAAAGGAAGTTTATGCTTCCACTTCTTCAACAATTGATTTTGATTCATTAATTCCTGCCACTGCTGTCCAGATTGATTCTTGGACAGGGTGTTCTTCAGGGGTAGATTGTGCTTCAAACACTTTTTATGATACAATGTGGGTGATGGTGGGAACAAGAAATATCACAAATATCCCCTCTACACACACTTACAGATGGGATGGAAATTACGGGATATTTGATTTGGGAATTTTGGTTGATGGAGGAGGAAATTTAGTTTATGTAACACATATTGAAGAGTTACAAAAAGGTTACAGTCCAAATACAACAGTTAATTTTCAAATGATTTTGCCTATGCTTCCATCTTCAAATATAAGGTATTACTTTTTCACAGATCCCTATGACGAATGTCCCGCAGGAGGGATGGGAGAGGTTATAAACACAAATATTTACGGATATGTTGTAAATTCAAGCAATTCTCCTATAGAAAACATCACAGTGGTTGTTGCGGGTACAAATGCAACCACAGACATAAATGGATTTTACAACATTTCTTTAAATTTAATGCCCGGAACACACAATCTAATTGCATATGGTGAAGGATATGATAGCTATTTTTCAAATATAACCGTTAATTTCACAAACAACACAATAAACCACAATATTACTTTGCAAACAGTTACTCCTAGCACAGAAGAGGTGATTTTTCCTCTTGTTTCAGGATATGTTAAAGATTCCTTGGGAAATCCATTAGATTCAGTTAGTGTTTACATTGCAGGAGATTCCACCACAAGCAATGAATTAGGATATTACGAATTAACACCAGAAATTATTCCTCAACAATATCCTATAATAGCAACTCTTTTGGGATATAATAATTATTATGATCTCCTCACTTTTTATCAAAATACCACTTTTTTAAGCCACAATATAACTTTAACTTTAATGAACTTGGGATCAACAAACAATCCTTATGAAACCGGCCCATATGATGAAGAGCCCGGAGAAGATGTCAAACAAATTATCGAAGAATTACAAAAATCGGGAGAAGATTTTTGGATAAGCACAAAAGATATTTTCAAAGAAATAAGACAAAACACTTTTGTTGAAGATACAATAGGTATTTACAATTTTAAACTTTCAAACATTAATCTTCTTTTATCTCTTTCTCCAGAATTAACAGATTTTGTAAAATTAGATAGAGACGCTCTTATATTGGAACCTGGAAATGGGGAAGAAATAAAAATAACTTTTTATGGAACAAAGCCAGTAGGCACTTATGAAGGTATTTTAAAATTAACAGGAGATGTAGAAAAAGAAATCCCCATAAAAATAAAAATAATTGAAAACAGATTGCCAATAGAAACCCTTTTGATGGAAATAGATTTGTTTAAAAACATTGTTAACCCAGGAGAAAATTTGAATTATAAACTTAATTTACAAAATTTGTTGATTGATCAGGAATACAAAGTTTTATTGGAAAAATTAATCATTAATGAGAAAGATTCAACAGTTTCTTTCAGAGAAATCCAAGAAGTTGAAATAAAAAAAGCTTTGTCAATAGTTGATTACATTAATATTCCTTCAAATTTTTCTGAAGGAGATTATTTGTTTGTTGTGAATGCAAAATATTTAGGATTTTCTTCCAGTGCCACAGCACCTTTTTCAGTGCGTAAACCTCTTTATCTTTATTCTTTTCTAGGGATACCTCTTTGGATTTTCTTTGCAATACTTTCTTTCATAAGTTTCATTTTACTTAATGTTTTTCTTTATAAAAGATACAAAGAAAAAAGAAAAAGATATGGGATTTCTTTGGATTTATCTACTCTTCCAAAGGCAAACAAAAGTTTTTTTAAATTAGGATTAATTGCTGAATCAAAATATCCTGTTTATCTTGAACCAGAGAAATTAAAAACCCACGCAATCGTTGCAGGAGCTACAGGTATGGGTAAAAGTATTTCTGCACAAGTATTGGTTGAAGAAGCCTTATTAAAAAACGTAGCAGTTATTGTTTTTGATCCAACAGCACAATGGTCTGGGTTATTGAGAAAATGCGAAGATAAAAAAATGATGTCTTTTTATCCTAAGTTTGGATTAAAACCTTCTGATTCCAGAGCTTTCCCCGGAAATATAAGGCAAATTTCACATGCGAGAGAAATAATTGAAATAGAAAAATATATTCATCCAGGACAGATACAAATATTCGCACTAAATAAACTTGATCCCAAGGATATTGACACTTTTATTGCAAGTGTAATTAGACAAATATTTAAATCAGATCCAAAAGAAGCCCAAGAACTTAAGGTCCTACTTGTTTTCGATGAAGTTCATAGACTTCTTTCAAAATTTGGTGGAAGTGGTGAAGGTTTCTTGCAAATTGAAAGAGCTTGTAGAGAGTTTAGAAAATGGGGAATGGGAGTAGTTTTAATTTCACAGGTATTAAGCGATTTTGTTGGAGAAGTTAAAGCAAACATTAATACTGAAATTCAAACAAGAACAATAGAAGAATCTGATTTAGAAAGAATAAAAACAAAATACGGAGAAGAATTTTTGAAATCTTTAGTTAGAGCAGAAGTTGGAGTTGCAATGTTTCAAAATGCAGAATACAATAAAGGTAAACCTTATTTTGTAAATTTCAGGCCAATCCTTCACAATACAAGAAGGCTTTCAGATGAAGAGCTGGAAAAATACAATAAATACAATGATATAATAGATGATTTTGAGAATCAAGTAAATCAGCTTGAAAAAGAAAAGATAGACATTTTTGATTTCAAGATGGAACTTAAACTAATAAAAGATAAACTTATGACTGGAAATTTCTCTGTTGTGGATATTTATGTTGAAGGACTTGGACCGAGATTACAAAAGCAATGGGAAAAGATAGGAAAAAAACCAAAAAAGGTTGAAAAGAAATTATTGGATGCTTCAGAAATAGAAAAATCTGTTGAAGAAGCAAAAAAAGCTAGAGAGATTTATGAAAAAGAAGAACAGAAAAAAAAGAAGAAAGAGTAAATTTTGTTAGTTGTATTTAATAATTTAAAAACAAAAGAGATAAAAACCAGATTCATTTATTTTATTTATGGAAAAATTAAAGAGGTTAAAGAAGATATCTTCTTCGTTTATTGATAAAAAAAAGCATAAAAAAATAAACAAGATAAAAGATAAAAATGAAAGATTAGACGTTCTTCAAAATTCTCTTATTTCAGAGTTAAAATTAAAACAATTAAATTTAGATTTAAAAATAAAAAAAATAAAAGAAAAAAAGATTAAAAGGTTACTTTCTTCAAAATCCCATATAATTCATTCCAAGATACTTTTATTACGTACAGGTTTCAATGAGAAAGATTTTAAAAAAATAGATTCTTTGTTAAATAAGCTAGAAGAGGAGATATCCAATGTTTGATTTTTTGAAATCAAAGAAAAAAGAAAGTGAAAATCAAGAAGAAACGGATCCAAGTAGTGAAAACATAGAAGAAAATAAAGAGCAAGTTTCAAAACCTCCTCAGGAAGAAAAACCAATTGTTTCTTCTGTTTCTTCAGATTCCCAAAATATTCTTAAATTATCTACAGAAATAGACAAGTTGAAAGCAAGCCAAGAAGCTTTTCAAGAAGTAAGGAAATCATTCACAGAAAGATTTACAAGGGTAAGCGAACAGATTGGAGAATTGAGATCAATGATTCTTGATAGAGATAGAACAATTCAAACAATGGAGCTGAAATCTATAAAAGCCATTGATTTGGTAGAATCAATAAAACCGGATAAATTCATGATGGATTTAGAAAGGCAGAACGTTAAAATAGAAGCACTCAAAGCAAATCTTGAAGGAAATGAAGCTATATTGGACCAAGTTATGGAAGAACTAAAAGAAACACGGCGTAAAATGAGCTTTTTCAGAGGAATAGAAGAAATAATTAAACTTAGCGAAGAAATAAAAAAAGAACTCATTGGAATAAAAAAGATAGAAGGAACAATCAATATCCAAACAGATAAAGTCCAAACAATTTACAGCGAAATGAGAAAGAAAATACAAGATTTAGATACTTTTAATTCTCAGCTTCAAGAATCTAAGGCAAATATAGAACAAAACTCAAAAGACGTAGATAATTTAAAAACAAAGATCTTGAATTTTGCGGAAAAAGAAGAGTTGGATAAAGTTTTAGACAAAGTTCAAAAATACACAGAAGCTTTAAAAGAAATACAGAAAAAGAGCCCTTTATCAAGGGACATTGAAAGACTTAAAACTCTATTAGGAGAAATAAATTAATTAAAAAAGAAAGAATTATAAAGCTCTTTTTGTTTATTTTATCGATGGTAAAGAGGATGAAACAAGTAATACTTTTCGTTGCTGTGCTAATATTTTTATTGAACATTTCCTTGGTTTTAGCAATTGAACCCTTTGGAGCAAATGTTGTTAATTTATCCTCTAGCAGGGCAGATTCAGATGACGCAACAGGTATTCCAGCTTTGGCGGGAAATGTTACGGAGCTAAGTATATTTGGTTATTCGATAACCCAGTCTTGGCAAGGTTATTTTGGTAATGTTACAGGTACAATTATGTTGGCAGATAATTCAGATAATGTTATGTACAATTGGTCTCTGGCTTCACCAGAGGGTGAAATCTATGCTTCTACAAATGACTCAATTTCTTGGGCAGATGTTCAATGTTTTAATTTTGACGCAGATGGAACTTACATTGGAGCAGAAACTCCCGGAGATACAAATCAACATGGAACCAATTTAACAATTTTGGAAGCAATGTTTGGAATTGCTGATGATGATGTGGATGGAGTAAACGAAACCTTCACCCTTTTAGGTTCAGGCCATAATACATTTTATACAAATAATCTTAATTTTTCAGAAGGAGAATGTAGAAACACTCAAGTTTTCACCAATTCTGGACAAGGCGAAGACAATAAATTTGAAGAAGTTCTTTTATATGAACCAACTACACGTAGTATCATATTTACCTCTTTGTTAAATGAAAATGTTTTTGGTTTTGATAACAATCCCCATGATTTTGAAATGCTTGTTCTTGAAAACGGGCATTTAACAGATACGGAAACAACAACTTATTACTTTTGGATTGAATTAGAATAATTTCTTTTTTTTAGATTTTAAATAAAATTCCCTTTATTTTTTATAAACTATTTAACTATTTACTTTATTTAGTTAATAAGCCTTTATAATTTTTTACCCTCATTAGTAAAAAAATTAAGTTAATTAATTAAACAAAACATTTAAATAGCTTTTGAGATATCTATTAACTAATGGAACTTGATTCTTTTCTGGCATCTCCGAGGTGGGAAATTCTCAAAATTATCTCGGAGAAGCCTTCCTCCCCAATTGAGATTGCAGAAAAAACAAAAACAACAGTTTCATTTATCAGTCAGCAGTTAAAATTGCTTGAAGCAGCTCAAATTGTTTCCAAGGAAAAGACGGGTGCTTTTGAAAAAGGAAAACCAAGGAATCTCTTTTCAATTTCAAAAGATATTTGTTATTCAATTTTACTTACCAATGGTTTTGGAGAGAAAAAAAATCTAGATTTAGAAGATTATCAAAAATCAATCTTTAAAATTTGGCTCTTGGAGAATAAATCTTCACAATTCTTTCTAGAGGAGTTTATTTATAAGGTTAAAGACAACTTTAAGAGCATATATGCAATTTTTGCGGATATAAAAAAATCAAATTCTTCTTTAATCATATTTTTGGAAGATAAAAAAATCCAACAAACAATAGAAAATATTTCTAAAAAGCAAGAGAACAGTGTTAAGCTTGAATTTTATTCTTTAAATGAAATAAATAATATTTCTTTTTCTTCTCTTTTTCCAATTTACCAAAATCCTGTTTTTTTAAAAAAAATTATAGAGATGAAAGGAGGTAAACAAAATGAGAAAAATAATTAATTTTGTATTGGTTTTTTGTACAATCTTGATATTGTCTTCATTGGTGTCTGCATTACCTAATGGAGCTGTCGTGACCAACTTGACAAGCTCACGGGCTAACGTTACTTCTGCAGGAAATGATTCTGCTATTGCAGGAAATATAACAGAACTTGCAATTTCTGGTTATTCGATAACCCAGTCTTGGCAAGGTTATTTCGGTAACGTTACAGGTACAATTATGTTGGCAGATAATTCAGATAATGTTATGTACAATTGGTCTCTGGCTTCACCAGAGGGTGAAATTTACGCATCTAATTCCTCTTCTGTAGCTTGGGAAGGTATTCAATGTTATGATGAGCCTACAAATATGACTTTTTTTGAAAACATGTTTGGAATTTCTACTGCTGATGCAGATGGATTGAATGAAACATTTAATTTAAACAATCACGCAGAGTTTTTCACAAACAACAAACAATTTACTACAGGCTTATGTAATAGCACAAAATTGTATAACAGCGTGGGAACGGGAACATTTGATGAAGTTTTGCTTACAGATGGTCCAAATATAATCTTTGCATCTCTTTTATTAAATGATGCAGATGGTTTTGATAACAACCCTCACGACTTTGAAATGATGGTTCTTGAAGACGGCCATGGAATAGATACAAATCCAACAACATACTACTTTTGGGTAGAACTTGAATAAGGGCGCATTTTTTTTATTTTTTGCCCTTATTATTCATTTTTAAAAAACATTTAAATATACTTTTAAACCTTTTTTTGTATGGAACATCAGTTATTTTTAATCGTTAAGAACTGTTTATTAAGAAGATGATAAATTTTTTATTTTTGTTAAATGCTTTAATTTCATTAGCAATTGCAATCTTTTTAATTTTCAATTTTATAATAAATAACAAGAAATATCCTAAATTAGGGAATGCATTCCTTTTATTGTTTTTAATGGGATTCATTTTTTTGATTTATTCTTTAGTTTTTTCTTTAGTGGTATTTAATGTAACTACGTATAATCCTTCAGATTTTTTATTCATTCATTCAATTTTAATATCTGTTGAATCTATCTTCCTTCTTATACTAATTTACAATATAAGAAAAAATAAGAAAATATTCTACCTTCTTTTTATTTATTTAATTTTCATATTCTCAATTTTAATGGGATGGAATTTTCCAAACTTCCTTTTAATTTCTTCTTTAATGCTTATAATGATATTATTTATCTTGTTAATTTCAATCCCCCAATTTGCAAGAATTTCTAAGTTTGCAATTTTTTACTGTTCCATTTCACTTTTATTGGAGGTTATTCTTATCTTTAAAAATCAATCTTCAATTTTGATGAGTTTAATTTCTAATTTGTTTTTCTTTGTATTTATTTTATTTTTTGTAATAGATTTAAAAAAGATTCCTTTTTCTTCCAGCGAAAAAAAACATAGTTTTAAAAAAAAATACTATCTATTTGATTTTATTCGATATTTTATTTTTATAGTTATCTTAACTAATTTTGTTTTTATAGGGACCATTGCTATTCATGAATCGGGACATTTTTTTGTTTCCAAACTTTTCACAGATTGTGATTTGGAAAGGATTGTTTACGAAGGGAGCCTCCCCCACACCGAAATACTATGTGGCAATTCTCCAGATTCTCTAGGTATAATAATTTTGGGGGGGATTTTTGTTCCCGTTCTTGTTGCTTTCTTGTTCTTTTTTGGAGGAGGTACTTTCATGAAAGAAATTTCTTTGTTGATATTGGGATTCAATATAGTTATATCCTACAAAGATTTCATAGATTTGGGATTTTCAAATGTTTTGTCTTCTTTCTTTTCAATGTTCGGAGGAGCAATAATTATTTTAGGCATACTCATCCTTGCAAAATCCAGGACAACAGAAGAAGAATTTATTCATTTAACTGGAGTTTAGAAAATCTTTTATACTCAGTTAATTTTCATTTTCTATGACTAGGGGATATCTTTTTTTGGCGGTATTTTTTATTATTCTTTTTAGTTTGTCTCATGTTAGTTCCAATTTTGTTTGCGGTTTTGTAAACGATTCTCAGAATTTTTCATCTTCCTGGTCCAAAGTTATTATTTATCCAGATGAGAATCATTCCAAAATTATCCAGTGTGAAATTAATCCAGAAAACAAGTTTTGTTGTGATACAGAGGAACTTCCCGCATTCAATTATTCTGTTGGAAAAAAAATTTTTGCCGAGGTTTTTGATCAGGATGCAGGATTTGTTGCGGGACCCGTTAATTTGTATCTAACCGGAGAAGGATATGATTTATTCCCCCAGATGAATTTGCAGAAGGCAATAACAATTAATTCTCCAATTGAAAAAATATTTGTCAATCAATCTTCAATTATTTTAAATATCGCACTTGCTGAACATTACAATAATTTGAAATATTCTTTAAACTCTTCTGAAGGATTTTCAGAAGGAAATATTTGCACAAATTGTACAACTGTTGAGTTTCCTATGAGCCTTGACAAAGGAAAAAACGAAATAATTTTTACGGCTTACGGCCCAAGAGAGATTTCCGAGAAGATAATTTTTTACAATTTAGATTATCTTAATTTTAACTTGGAAGTTTTTTGTAAGAAATGTAAAATAAAACCAAATTATTTTTATGTTCCTTCCAACGAAAATATTATTTTTTCCTCCTCATTTAACGCCTCACACAATATTTCAGGAGAATTTTTATTTTATTTTCCATCTGATTGGAAATTTTTTAATTATTTCATAACAAAGGATTTCAGTTCCACACACAATATTTTAACAGAAAACATAACAAATAGAATGGAGTTCACAGCAAATTACACATTAAAAAGTCCAGAAACTTTTATTAAACAGGAATACCCATTCTATCAGAGGATTGAAAACAAAGAATCAATTAACAAAGTTCTTCTTTTCAGGTTCAAATTTATTCCTTTTCACAAGACAAATCATTTTGCAAAAGGTTATTTTAATTTCCCGGTGGTTCAAATGGGCTCCCAAGACCATCCAATAATTTTACATTCAACAGAAGATTATCTTAAAACAGTTGCAATATTTCCAAAAAAACAAATTTTCAATTCTTATTCCTATTTGGAATTTGAAACAAAAAAATCTGCAAAAAAAGAGGAAAATTCCTTTAAAATATTAACAAATTTGCCTCCCGGGGATATAGATAAGATTTTCCTTGTCTTTAAAGTAGAAAAGAAAAAATCAATCAACGTATTTTCAGGAGAAAAAGAGATTCCTTTAACATTTTATGAGCAGGACGAGAATTATTTTTATTACTTTGCTTATGTTAACGAAAAAGGCCCTTTCACAGTTAAAATCTTTTAAAAAAAGATACTTTTTCAACTATTTCCTAGGCTTATAAATCAATTGAAATATAAATAATATACAAAAGGTATTTAAATCAATTCTTCTTGCGTTATATAGTATGATTAAAAGTAAGATTAACCGTACGGTTAATCGCAAAAAAGAGGATGTGTTAGAATTAGAAATAGTCAAGTCTCTTTCTAGCTCCGTTAATCCAAAATCTACCCAGGAAATTGCAGATGAAATTAAAAAACCTTGGCATTCCATTCAAACTCGTTGTCTAAGACTTCAAATAAATAACAGGATTAATGGCTTTCGTGTAGGAAGAATAAATCTTTGGCAAATAAAGGGAGAAAAATGAACAAAGGGGGGATAATTAGATTAAGTGCAGGAATTTTATTTGTTTTACTTGTTTTAATTTTGGTGTTTTCTTTATTTTTTAGTTCCGCATCTGAAGAAAATTCTTATTTTGTTGGAGATAAACTTTTTTTAAATTTTCAAGATTCTGAATCTTGTTTCATCAAAGTTAAAACCCCTTCAAACGAACTTCAGTTCAACTGTGAAAATGAATTTTCTTTTTTATTTCAAGAATCTGGAAGTTATATTTTTGACATAGAATCTTTAGAAACATTTGAAAGACTGGAATTTCAAGTGAACGAAAAAAACTTTATCTCTGGAGGAGAAGAATCAGTTTATTCTGAAAGTTATTCAACGAATATTTCTTTAAACAAATTCTCAGATTATTATTCTTTTAATTTTCAAAATTCCAACACTTATTTTTCAGAGAGTTCATTGGAATTTAATCTTCAGGGATTAGGAAATTACGAATTAAGAATAATTTCACCATCCGGTAAAAGAATCTCTAGACTAGGTTCTAACGATATCTTTTTATTTGAGATTTTAGAGGAAGGAGAATATTCTGTTGATTTAATAAGGGGAAATGGAAAAACGTCATATACTTTTTATGCAGTTAGATATGTTGAAAATAAATTAATTCAAGGAAATGCCGAAATAGGAAAACCTGTAAATTGGATTAAAAAAGTAAGTTTATTGGAAGAAGGCAATTTTTTAGAAGTTTCAAATTTTTTAAATTTCGTTTTAAAAAAAGAAAATGGAGAAATTTTCAATGATTACACTCAAGTAAATATTCAAGAAAAAGATTATATTTTGATAAATGATGATGTTCAAGAAATTATTCTCCTAGAATATTCTACTTCTCCTCCAATAGTTCAAGAAAAATTAATTTCAACAAATAAAAAAGAAGTTATTATTTCTTCTCCAGACTATCTCCACTATGAAGAGGTTTTATCTTATACAAGTCTTCCAAGAGAGATTTCAAGCATAGATTTAATTCAAGTTTATTGGAAGGAAGAAGGAGTATATCTTGATTTTAATGCATATGATAAAGATGGTAATGGGTTATTTGATTATGTTGAGTGGATTGTTCCCCATTTATCCAATCAGACTTTTGAAATAATTCTCATAACAAAGGCAGATCATTTATCTTCAAACAGAACTCTTATTTCAGATATTTACCCGGAAGTTAAAGATTTAGATGATGTTTGGTCCGAAACCATTGCAAATCAAGAGTATGTAAGAGTCACATTTGAAGTTCCTTTAGATAATACAAGAGATATAACCCTCTACCCAAGAATAATTTCAGGAAATCCAACTATTGAAGTTTATGAAAAGAATGGAACTGAAAAAATAGCAGAATTTACTTCTATAACCTCTAATGAATACAATAAAATATATTTAACAAATTTACAAAACCCTCAGGATACCTTTGATTTAAAAGTTGTAGGGGGAAGTGTTGAATTTGATTATATTGTTGATCCTTATACATATTATCTTGTAAATTTTTCTTCAAGCACAACTTGGATGGTTCCAGCAGGAGTTTATGAAATTACTGTTGAAGCCTGGGGTGGAGGGGGTGCTGGTGGAGGACGTCCAGGAGGAGGCAGTGGAAGAGCAGGAGGAGGTGGAGGAGGAGCTTATGTTAAAAAAACTTTTTCAGTTAGCCCCTATGAAAATTATACAGTTGCTGTAGCTTCAGGAGTTGCAGGTGGAACAGGGAATGGGGCAACAGGAAATCCTACATATTTTGATGATGGTTCCGAATTATATGCTGCAGGGGGAAGTGGAGGTTTAAGTGCAGGAACAGGAGGAGAAGGAGGAAGTGTTGCAAATTCTATAGGGGACATAATTTATATGGGAGGAAAAGGGGGGACCCAATCAGGAGGCTATTCCGGTGCAGGTGGTGGAGGTGCAGGTTCAACAGGGATTGGAGGAAATGCAACTGGAGGAACTGCAGGAACAGGAACGTCTGAATTAGGGGGAGATGGAGGAGCAGGAAGAACAACTACAGGGGCAGGAAATTCTGGTAATAATTATGGAGGTGGAGGTTCTGGGGCAATTAAAACTTCTTCTGGAGGTTCAAGAAATGGAGGTCCAGGGGCTGCAGGTTATTTAAGAATTAGTTATAGCATTTATGAAGCAGGAGCATTTGAAGTTCTTTTAAGATCTCCTTTAGACACAGATATACTTTATTCCCAAGATGTTGTTTTTAATTTTACCCCTATTTCTTCTGCAACTTTTTTGAATTGTAGTTTGTGGGATAATTCTACGGGGTTATGGCATATGAATTCAACAAATCAATCTTCAATAGTTAACAATACTTTTAATTTCATAAATAAAACTTATACTTCTTCCGGAAATTATATCTGGAATGTGCAATGTTGCGACAATTCTAATGGGTGTTTCTTTGGAACTTCAAATTATACTTTTTCTTTTGACTTGGAATCTCCCTCAGTTAATCTTGTTTATCCTTCAAATTCTTCAACAATTACAGATGATAGTAACTTGTATTTTATATATAATGTTTCTGATGCTTCTTCAGTTGAAAATTGTTCTTTATATATCAATAATCAATTAAAAAAAACAGAAACATCTATAACAAAAGATATAAATTTAACATTCAACGAATTTTTAGATAATGGAGTTTATTCTTGGTATGTTTCTTGTACAGATGAAGGGGGAAGAACGGGTTTCAGTGAGAATAAAACAATAAATGTTTCAATAACTCCAGAATTATTTACAGGAACATTATATGAAAGTTCTAATTTTAATCCTTCAAGAAACACTTTAGCAGAAATAAAACTGAAAAGCAGCCAAGATGCAACCTCAAACTCTGTAGTATTTGATATTGGCGCAGGACAATTAGTAAATGTTGTTAGTGCGACTTCCCAGTATATGGGTTATAATGGAGCGGTTATTCCTTCCGGAAGCCCCATTAGTTTTTCAGGAACCTTTTCTTCTTCAACTCCTACAGGGAAAATAGCAATAACTTGGAAACTTTATGTTTCTGGCTCAAGTGGAGACACTTTAATTTGTCAATTAGGGAATGATGCAAATAGCGGAATATTTGAAAATGCTGCATCAGGTACAAATTCAACATGTATAAATCAAGATATTTATCTTGGACCGAGTGATAGATTGAAATTAGTTGTCAACGCATACAACACACATACCAGCCAAAAAACTTTGACCCATTCTTGGGATTCCGGAACAAATTCTTATGTTATTGTTAACTTAACCACTGAAGGATTTTTACATGCTGATTTGGTTTCTCCTTTAACAGACCCCTATGTTGCTCAAGAAGATACATTCGATGCAGTTTGTCAAGTCAATTGCTCTTCTGGAACATGTAGAAATGTTAATGTTTATATTCAAAGAAATACTTCCACTTCTGGATGGCAAAATATTGGCTCTTCAGGCAATATTGTTTTAGATTCGGGAGAAACAAATCCCCATTATTTAGGAAATGTAACAAATATCTCTCAAAACACAACATTTACAATAGAAGGTAACACTTTTTCTTCAGACAACAACATTAGATGTATTGCTGTAGGAACATATGACAGTTATAACGGTACAACTACAACTCCTATAACAGTTACTTCTGCAGGAGCAACACCTCCAAACGTAAATTTAACTTCTCCAATAAATCTAAGTTGGTTTAATTCTTCTCAAGTAATTCTTTATTATAATGTTTCAGATATAAACGATAATCTTGCAAATTCAACACTGATATTGAATGGAAATTTAAATCAAACAAATCAATCGTCAATAATAAATAATGTTATAAACAATTTTACAGTTTCTCTTGGGCAAGGAATTTATAATTGGAGTGTGAATGTAACAGACACAACTAGTTTAGAAGCCGCTTCAAATGAAACAAGAATATTTTATGTTGATTTAGAAAATCCTTTTGTAAATCTCATTTATCCTGAAGACGGAGCAAACAATCTTGTAAACAATCTTGATTTAGAATTTAATGCAACTGACAATATGGCATTAAATCTTACATGTGATATTGTTTTGGATGGTGAAATTATTTATCCTGGAATTATTGTTGAAAACGCAACAAATGTAAGTCGTAATTCAGGATATTTAACAGTTGGGACTCATTATTGGAACGTAACTTGTTTTGATTCTTCTTTAAGATCATATACAAGCGAAACTTTTCATTTCAATATAAATGATGTTCCTCCAGAAATATTTTTGATAACTCCAGATTTTTGGTGGTTCAATGAATCAACAATAAGTTTAATTTATAACGCTTCAGACAACAACAACTTAACAATTGCAGACTTATATTTAAATGGTACATACAACCAGTCCAATCAATCTCAAATTATAAATAAAGCATACAATAATTTTACACTCACTCTCCCAGATGGATTTTATAATTGGACAGTCAATATAACCGACACAGGGGAATATAGCGTTATTGCGAATACAAGACGTTTCTATGTAGATACACAAAATCCTGTTGTTTATCTTTTACATCCAGAAACTTCAACAACTTCTCAATTTTCTTCTTTGAATTTTTATTTCAATGTAACTGATAATCTTGATTCAGAATTAAATTGCAATTTAAGTATCGGAGAAAAATCAGAAAATAATTTGCTTGCAAGTAATAATGCAAATACAAGCATATTAATTACAGATTTAACAGATGGTTTAAAAGTTTGGAATGTAAGTTGTATTGATTCTGCAGGACGTTATGGCATAAGTGAAAACAGGGAAATAACAATAAGAGAACTTCCTGAAATTTCTTTGATTACAGAAGACGTATACTGGTTTAAAGACCAAGTCTTATTGGAATATCTCCCTTCAGACAATACCAATTTATCAAATTGTTCAATTTATATAAATGGCTCCTTTGAAAATATAACTTATTCTCCTTTAAACAACCAACAAACCAACTTTTCTATAAACGATTTATCCGATGGTTTTTACAATTGGACAATCAATTGTTTTGATACCTATGGATTAGAAAATAATTCGGAAACAAGGTTTTTTTATAAAGACAATTCTACTCCCCAAGTAAACTTATTTTATCCTGGAGACGAGGATATAATTTATTCTTCTCAGATAACATTTAATTTCACCGCAACTGATAACTTAGCACAAAATTTAACTTGTAATTTCACGGTTGATGGAAATATTACTTCTATAATTGCAGAGAATGGCTCTACAAATTTGATTTCAAGATCATTTATTTCTGGAGAGCATTATTGGAATGTTTCTTGTTCAGACTATTCAGGAAATTTAAATATTAGTGAAACAAGAAAATTCACTACCTTTGCTCCCCCAGATGTTATTTTGATTTCTCCGGAACCAGATTCTTGGCTTAATTACACAGAAGTTGAATTTGAATATTATGCTTACAAATATGAAGAGGATATAGTTAATTGTTCTTTGTATATAGACAACGAATTTGTAAAAGTTAATTCAACACCAATAATTAATGATAATTCAAATTATTTCACGGAAATTCTTTCTCAAGGAAATCATACTTGGAATGTTTATTGTGCGGATTCTTTAGGGGTAATAGGTAGTGATGAAAATAGAACCTTGTACATCGACATAGAAGCTCCAAAAATTGTCCTTAATTCACCCGAACCAAACGAAACATTAGATTGGAATGAAGTTTTATTTAATTTCACAGTGGAAGACAATTTAAATGAAAATATCTCTTGTAATGTTTTCATCAATAATATTTTTTATGATCAAGTTATTGCAGAGAATTCAACTCCAGAAATATATCCTTATTTGTTAGATGATGGAGATTACAATTGGACAATTGAATGTGCAGACTCTGCCGAAAATTCCAATACAAGTGAAACAAGAAATTTCACAGTATATGCCCCCCCACAAATAACTCTTTACACACCAGATGACGATTTTTATGGTTTTGGAAGTGCAGTAACATTTCATTATCTTGCAGAAGATGCACAGATAATAAACAATTGTACCTTGTATATAGATGAAGTTTCGAATGAATCTAAATCTTCTGCAGAATTAATAATAAATCCAAATTTCACAATCTCAGGAATTCCAGAAGGGTTACATAATTGGACAGTTGAATGTTATGATACAAATAATCCTGTTCCTTCTAGTGCAAATGCAACCTCAAAATATTTTTCAATGGATTTTTCCCCTCCTTCAATAATTCTTAATTCTCCTGAAAATGAATCTGGAATTGATTTCAACGAAGACAGAGTTTATTTCAACTGGACAGCAATAGATACATTAGATACAGTTTTGCAATGTAATTTAACAGTAGATGGAATAGTTAGAAGACCCAACGTTTGGGTTTCAAGCAATATATCAAAAAGAGAATACGTTCTTACCTCTATTTTAGGACAGGGAGAGCATTGGTGGAATGTAACTTGTTGGGATCAAATGAAAAATACAAACATAAGCGAGTTAAGAACATTTAATTTAACTTATCCGGATTTTTCAGTTAATTCTTCTGAAATATTTTTAAATGAAAGTTCTCCTAAAGAAAATCAGTTAATAGAAATAACTGCAACAATACGTAATCTTGCAGGAGCAGATATTTCAAATGTTACAGTTAATTTTTACAAAGGAGATCCAGATTCAGGAGGAGAAAAGATTGGAGAAGACATTTTCATTAATCTTTCTAAATTCAGCGAGAGAAATGTTTCTCAAGAATTAATTGCTTCAATAGGTTCTTCAGAAGTTTTTGTTGTAGTTGATCCTCCTTTAACAACAAATGGAAGCTATATAGAATTAAATGAATCCAACAACAAGGCTTCAAAAACGATTAATGTGGGTTCATGGCATTTCTTTTATGGAGATGTTTTAACTTCAAGTAATCTAGTTCTAGCAAACAATGATTCAACCAAATTAATTAACTGGAGTACAGAAAATTTCAATCAAGGAAATATCTACGTTGCAGATTATGATTCTTATGTTTCTTGGACAAGTTTACAAGCTATAGGAAAAAACAAAATTAATTCAAACAGCAATTCAGATTTTTCAGAAATTGATTTAGCATTAAATACCAGTTCTTTTGAAGATTCTGTTTACAACGTTTATACAAATTCTGGAGTTCCAAAATATTCTCAAGATATTTATTCGTTTAAAAGCTTAATACAAAATGTTCCGATAATTAATTCAACAAACAATTCCAATTTTGTAACAGGAATACTTTGGGATTTTTCAGACGATACAAATGGAACAGAGGGAGAATTCGATTTAGCAGACAAAGAAGATTTAGTTTTTGTTTCTCCGATCAACAAACATGAACAAGGAACATACGGAATTTATGATTATGAATTAAGGGTTCCAGCAAGATTAAGAGAATATAATGCACAAGATTCAAAAAGCGCAGTTTTTTACGTAGAAATATTTTAATTTCAATAAAATATTTATTTTATTATTTAATTTTTGTTGAATTGTATTTAAATTAATATAAATTTTATAATAGTTACTAATTTGGAAAGATTTATAAATTAATAACTGCATTTTATACTATAAACTTAAAAAGTTTTATAAAATTGAAAGGAGGGTAAAATAAAAGAGATGAATAAATTAAATAGATTGTTCCTATTAACAATAGTTTTAAGCATCTTTTTGTTTGCATTGGTTTCAGCAGTTGAACCCTTCGGAGCAAATGTAGTTAATCTAACAAGTTCAAGGATGAACGCTAGTGCTGCAGGAAATACCACTGCTATTGCAGGAAACGTAACTGAACTTGCAATTTCTGGTTATTCAATAACTCAGTCTTGGCAAGGTTATTTTGGTAATGTTACAGGTACAATTATGTTGGCTGATAATGCAGATAATGTAATGTACAATTGGTCTCTAGCTTCACCAGAGGGTGAAATTTACGCTTCTACAAACGGTTCCTTGAATTGGAGTGCAGTTAAATGCCTTGAAGATGAAAAAGGAACTTATTTCGAAGACTTAGAAGCAGAGTTTGGAATTGCTTATGATGATGTTGATGGAGTGAATGAAACATTCTCAACTGATGGAACTCATGAAAATGGTTTTGGTCTTGTGCATGATTTGTTTTATACAAACAACAGAGAATTTGCAGCAGGAGCTTGTGCAAGTACACATATATTTGCAGCAAATCAAAATGCTACAGACAGCACCTTCCAAGAAGTTTTATTGTATGAAACTTCAACATCAAGTGTAATTTTCACATCTATCTTAGATGAAGAAAGTCCATTAGGATTTGATGGAAGAGCCCATGATTTCGAGATGCTTGTATTGGAAAACGGACACTTAACAGATACAGCTACAACTACCTATTTCTTCTGGGTAGAATTAGAATAAATTTTTATTTTTATTTTTTACAATTTTTAGAAGAAAAACCAATAGTAAAATGAACAAGGAGGAAAATTAAAAAAACAAAAACATGTTTAAAAATGAGAAAAATAACCTTATATTTGGAATTTTGATAACGGGGATATTTTTATTATCCGTTTTTTTATTTTCAAACGTTTTTTTATCTGCAGACCCGAGCGGAATAGATGATTTGGATTCTGTTTGGAATGAAACTAAAAATACCTCTTCTGCTGGATTCTTCAATATTTCAGGAGGATATATAGCTGCTTTAAATTTAACCACTTCCGTTCAAAACACTCATTGGAAAGCATTTGTAGGATGGGTAAATGGAGCATTTACCTTGGATGATTCTGCAGGTTCAACAATTTATGATTGGAGTTTAAGTGTAACCACAGGAAGAGTTTATTCTACAAGAGATTCCAATACAATTGAATGGTCTTCCATTGAATGTGCAAATATAACAACTAATTTAGAGGCAGAAAATGCTGCAATGTTTCATAATAGAACTTCAGACAATATAACTGCAACTTTCTCTTATCCTAGTACACACGATGCTTTTCCCGTTGCAATCACAAACATTGGAGCAAATGCATGTCCAACTTTAAACACTTACACAAATGATAATCCCCAAGATGATGATTTCGAAGAAATGGCTTTGTATGATGGAACTAGCATAATATATGCTACAATCTTAGAAGACAATTTGGCAGGTTATGATGGGCAAACTTACGATTTCCAAATGTTGGTTCCTGAAAACGGTTCTCAAGGTTTCACAGGTGCAACAGCTTATTATTTGTATGTGGAGTTGGATTAAAATGAACAAACAATTTCAAAAAAAAACACTTATTTTTTTTATTTTTCTAGAAGTTTTTCTATTCATAATTTTGTTTTCTTTTTTTCCTAAAGGAGTTTTTGCAGGTGTTGGAGAGCATAATGTTACTGTAATTACAAATTTGACTGTAGGCAATGTATACCCAGAACTTTCTAATGTAACCATACAAAATAATGATTCCACTTTAGCTTTAATACCCAATTCTACAAAGTTTGTTTTTTGTTCTGGACTTGTAACAGATTATAATGGTTGGGTCGATGTTGATCATGCTTCAGCAGTATTTTTTGATTTTGCTAATTCAACTTCTGGAGCAGCAGATGATAATAATCTTCATTACACTAATTCCTCTTGTACTATAACACAAGAAGGAACATACACCAATTGGATTAATTGTACTTTTGATGTTTGGTATTATGCAAACCCTGGAAATTGGAATTGTTTAATCACTGTTAATGATTCTTATAATAAATTGGGCTATGGAAATGATAATATTACAGTTTCTAGTTTACTTGGATTGGGGCTTCCCGATTACATAGATTACGGCACTGTTAATGCAACAGAAGTATCTCTTGAAAACATTTCTAATGTAACCAATTATGGAAATGTTAAAATTAATTTGTCTTTAAGTGGATATGGGTTTGCACTTGAAGACGGAAATGCAATGAATTGTACATTAGGTGCAATAAAAAACATTTCTATTGAACACGAAAAATATAATTTAACAAACAGCAATCCCGGAGTTTTGGATTTATCTCAATTTATTGCAAATTACACTAATTTAACTTCTGCTCCAGTGGTCAAAGTATTTAATCTTGAATACAGACAAAACGACACTTTTAATGAGGCAATTAATACTACTTATTGGAGAATTTATGTTCCCTTGGGGGTTGCAGGTACTTGTCAAGGTAATATCATATTTGGAGCCACAGTTGGCCCTGGAGTATAATATTAAATAGGTTTTAGAATGATAAACCCAAGATTGTTTTTTCTTTCTATACTTGCTTTAATTTTTTTAGTTTTATCTTTTACAATAAATCCCTGGTTTATTGCAGGAGCAGTAATTATTGTATTAATCAATCAAAGAGAGCTCATGAATTCCACAAAAAACAAAAAGAAGTGATTAATTATACATAATTCAAATATATTTAAATAGGTTCGTACAATTTTTATTATTAATATAAAGGGGGATTTATGGATAAAGAAGATTTTTTAAAAAAACTTGAGGTTGAACTGAAAATTTCAAAGAATTCAGAATATACTCTTAGGAACTATTTGGATTGCAACAGAAAGTTTTTAGATTCAGTGAAAAAAAATCCAGAAGATATAGATGAAGATGATGTGAAAACATATCTTGCAAACAAATTCAATGAATCCTCTTCATCTTCATTGATCGTTTTTCTTTCAGCATTAAGGTACTCATTTTCCAATATTTTGCATAAAGATATAACTGTAAATATAAAACGTCCAAAAAAAGAAAAGAAAATACCAACAGTTTTAACAAAAGAAGAAATAAAGAAATTAATTGAAGTTATTGATACAAAAAAATCAAAGTTAATGGTTTCTTTTATGTATGCTTGTGGTTTCAGAGTATCTGAATTAGTTAATTTGAAAGTCAAAGATTTGAATTTTCAAGAAAAAATTGGAAGCGTTAGACAAGGGAAAGGCAAGAAAGATCGAGTTTTCAATATTCCAGAATTTTTATTGGAAGATTTGAAAATACAGGTTGAAAAACAAAAAGAATTGAAACAAGAATATCTTTTTAGTGGCCCAAAAGACAAACTTTCAGAAAGAAATTTACAAAAGATAATATCCAAGGCAGGAAAGCGTGCAGGTATACAAAAAGATGTTCATTGCCACACTTTAAGGCACAGTTTTGCCACACATCTTTTAGAGAATGGAACAGATATAAGAAAGATACAAGAATTGCTTGGACATAGTGACCTTTCAACTACCCAAATTTATACTCATATTTCAAGAGAAGAACTTAAAAAAATTAAATCTCCTATAGACGAGGTAATGAAATGAAATGCCCAAAATGTGGACATGAATTTGAAATAGAACAACCCAAGAAAGAAAATAGAGGGATTTCTCAAAAAAAGGGTATGATAAAGAAGTTTTCAGAAGGAAAACATATGTCCCGAGCCCCTTTTGGTTATGAATGGGATTTACGAAACAAAATATTAACTCCTGCCCAGAATTCCAGAGAAGTAGAGGAAATCTTTGAAGAATTTTTAAAACCCGAAACAAATCTTTCTATCTTAGCTCAAAAACATAAACTTTCTGTGAATGGCTTAAAGAAAATTCTTAGGAATTTTGCTTATGTTGGAAAAGTTAAATTTGACGGACAAATTCATGAAGGCAAGCACAAACCCTTGGTTTCAACAATTCTTTTCAATCATGTTCAAGATAAATTAGAGCAATTAAAAACAAAGAAAAATTAATTTATTGCAATTTATTCAAGTCTTTTTTAAGTTCAACAAAAGGAAAAGGTCTTTCATTTGTTGAAAATGTCATATATCTAAAGAAATGATACTGTTGAGTGTTCCAGCATTCAGACATTCTTGCTAAATCATCTATTCTTTTACCAGTAAATATCTTGTAAAAGAAATTAACAAGGAAAAATATTCCAATTAAGTAAGCCCAAACATAAATGATTACTCCCGAAACAATCCCTATTGGAATTCTCATCCAAGCTTCTTCTCTTTCTTTTTTTGCTTTTTCTTCACCCTTTTTCATTTCAATAATTAAACTTCAAGTTTTATAAATGCTTTGAAATATCTGAAATACCCCTTAAATCTCCTTATCTGTAAGAAGTTTGCCTTTTAGCTCTTGCTTTGGAATCTCCAGGTTTGTTTGGCTCCTTTCTTCTTACATCTGCAACTAAAAGGTTTCTATCATAATCAAAAAATGCGTCTTCTACTTGTTCTGAACCTGTGAATTTAACTATTGCTCTTGCAAGAGCAAGTCTAGCTGCATCAACTTGTCCTTTTTCTCCTCCGCCTTTAACATTAATAGCAACATCAAAGTTAATTTTTCCTAATATTTTTTCTGCAATAAGTAAAGGTTCTTTTATCCTTAAAACATCAAATTTATGTAAATTTTCATAATTAATTTTATTTAATGTAATTTTTCCTGTCCCTTCTTTTATTTCGGCTCTTGCTATTGCAGTTTTTCTTTTGCCAGATGTCATTATTTTATTCATTTTGAAATCTCCTTAACTTCAATATACTTTCTTTTTTCCTTTTCATTCAATGAAATAGCTTTCAAGTCTTTTAATTCTTGGGGAACTTTATTATAACACATTATTCTTTTAAATGCTTGTCTTCCTCTTCCTTGTCTGTGATCAGGAAGCATCCCTCTTATAGTTCTTTTAACTATCTTTTCACTTACCCTTGAAACCTTTGGCCCTATTTGCCTTGTACCCACTCTGTTTCTTGTTTCAAAAAATTCTTTTTCTATTGACTTTTTATTTCCCGTAATAATAATTTTTTCGCAGTTAATTATTTTTATTTCTTCTCCTTTAAGTGCTTCTTTTGCAACAAAGCTAGCCAATCTTCCAAGAACAGCATTTGTACCATCTATAACTTTCATTTTTTCAGTATTCTAATTCCTTTTGCAGAAGGGTTTGATTTAATTTCATCTTGAATATAAGATATCTGGCATTTTGAACTTAATAATTTTTCTTTTGCTTTTTCTGAGAAGTTTAAGGCAATGATTTTTATTTTTTTATCAATCTCTCCTTGAGATAAAACTTTTCCAGGAATTACAATGTTCTCTCCTTCCTTACATTTTGAGTTGATTTCATCAAGATTCATGCTTATTCTGTTTCTTCTTGAACCAGATAAAATTCTTGCAACTTCAATCCAAGCTTCTTGTTTTTTACTTTCAAGTATAGATTTCACTAAATCTGAATTTGTTTTTCTTTCTAGTTGTTTTGATATTTTTGTTTTGGATTTCATTTTACTTTATTTTCAGCAAGCGGTAAATCAAACAAGACAAATAGAGTTTAGAATACACTAACTCTACTATCGCTTGCGCTCGCAGAACCTGTGAGCGCCTTTTCGCTCGCAGATAAAAAGCCTAGAATTATTTCTTTTATAAATCTTTTGATATAAAGATTTGACATGTGGGTGCTAGGATTCGAACCTAGGTAAGCACTAAGCTAACAGATCTTGAGTCTGTCCCGTTTGACCGCTCCGGCACACCCACTCAATGCTTATTTACAAAATTAAAACTCTATAAAAAGCTTTATCTTTGATTTGATGTAACTACTTAGTAGGTATAAAATGGAAAGGTTTATAAATATTGTCACTACTATATAATTATGGAAATTAAAGAGATTAAAAACAAATCTTCACTAGTAGGGCTTGAAAAACCCAGAATAACTGGTTTTTCAGAATCAAGTTTAATTGATAGTGTGGGACAAGAAAGAATAGATTCTTTGAAAAAAGCAGTCTCAGAAATAAAGCAGCTTATAGAAGAAAGAAAAAAATTGAGCTTGGAATTCATAAAAGAAGGAGAATCAATAAAATCTGAAATAAGCAATTTAATTTTAATCAATGAAAATACTTTAAGAGCTCTTGGACAAAATGAAGCTCTTATCGAAAAGAATGCACTAAGAAACAAACAAGTAGAAATTTCTGAACTTCAATTAAACGAAAAAATCGATTGTTGGAAAGACATAGCTTTGTTGAAAAAAGAACTTAGAACATATGAAAAAGAATTAAGTGAAAAACAAGGCAGAATCAAAGAATTAAACGATATTTTAAGAGAAGAGGATTAAATGTCTTATCAAAAAACATTTTCAATAGAAGAAATAAGCTCAAAACTTAAACCGATACTTGGAAGAAAAATAGACGAGCTTTATTTCAAATATTCTATGTCTGAATCTCCCGAAGAAAGAAATCAAATAATTCAGATTTTAAGCGTTTTATACCAAAAATATTTAGGACAATTTTTAGACAAGAAAGTTTTGCTTGAACCCCCACAACAATCAGAGGTTTCAGGAGAATATGAGCTTTCCAAAGTAGTTTATGCCGGCAAGGAATTGTTTCCTTTTTCTTTAAGAGAACAAGATTGGCCAAGACATGTGTGTATTAGCGGTATGAGTGGTTCAGGGAAAACAAATTTAGCTTTGAATATTCTTGAAAGATTCATAGAAAAAGATAAACCTTTCTTGGTTTTTGATTGGAAAAAAAGTTTTAGATCCTTGATAAATTCAGACCCAGAAGTAATGTGTTTCACTGTTGGAAATGATTCAACTAGCAATTTATTTAAAACAAACATCAATATTCCCCCCAAAGGCATTTCACCTAAAGAATGGATAAACACTTTGTGTGATTTGTTAACTGAAAGTTTTTGTGTTTCTTTTGGAGTTCACAAGATATTGCTTGAAACCTTAGATGAGGTTTTTGAAGGTTGGGGAGTTTACAAAGGTTCACCTCATTATCCTAATTGGCAACACATCAAAAAGATGCTTGAAATAAAAGCAAGAGAATCAAGAGGAAGAGAA
This sequence comes from Candidatus Woesearchaeota archaeon, assembly GCA_964457815.1. Taxonomy (GTDB): domain Archaea; phylum Nanobdellota; class Nanobdellia; order Pacearchaeales; family GW2011-AR1; genus MWBV01. The sequence goes on along the minus strand of CAYWFA010000001.1, from coordinate 2,944 downwards.
GCAACATGGTATGAAAGTGCACTTAGAATAGCGTCTGTACTTACTTTTGGAGATTTCGGAAAAGTAATAAATTATGATGGTAAAAAAAGTCTTTCTGTTGAAGAGCTCTTTGATAAAAAGGTTATTTTTGAATTAAATTCACTAGGAAATATAGAAAAAAAATTCTTTTCAGAATATATCTTAACTTATATTTTCAAATTAAAAAAAGCCAACTCTGAAAAAACAACTGAAGGGTTCAATCATGCTATTTTAGTTGATGAAGCTCATAATATTTTTCTTAAAGGAAAAACTTACTTTGTTTCCGAATCTATAACGGATATGATTTACAGAGAAATGAGGGAGTATGGAACCTGCTTGATTTGTTTAGATCAACATATCTCTAAATTAAGCGATACTGTTAAAGGAAATAGCGCTTGCCATATCGCATTTCAGCAGCAATTACCTCAAGATGTTTATGATATAAGCTCTATAATGCAGATAGCAGAAAAAAAAGAGATTTTCACTCAGCTTCCTGTTGGACATGCTGTAGTTAAACTTTCTGAAAGATACAACAGTCCTTTTTTAATTAAAGTTCCTTACACAGATTTAAGAGACCATACAATTTCTGATGATAAAATAAACTTGAAAATGGATTGCGTTGTTCAAGGTTTAGAAGTTGAAAAAAACGATCCTGAATTCAAAGAAGCACTCATTGGACAAGAAAAAACAATTGAAATCCAAGACGAAATACCAGAAATACCTTTAAATATTCAAGATAAATCAAAAGAAGTAAAGATTCCCAATTCAAATAATAAAAATATAAACGAAATAAGCGAGTTAACAAGTGTACAGCAAGTTCTTTATGATTTCATAAAAAAGCAAGTTCAAGAAAAAGGAATTTCAATTAAAGAAGCTGAAAATATGCTTCAAGATGGTCTTTCTGAAAATCTTTATCATGAAACTGATATATTTTTAGCAACAAACTCTTTTCTTAAGAGAGCCATAAACAAACCCTCTTATTTTGATTCAACAAGTGAAGTCAAGTTATCTGAAAATATTTCTGAGACAATTTCAAATGAGAAACCAGAAAATTCAATTTTAAATGATTCTTTTGATGAAAATATCTTCATAGAGTTTCTTTCAAGAAATCCCGATCACGCTTTAAGCACAGTTGAAATATACAAAAATATCGGACTTTCTACAAGAAAAGGAAACATAGCTAAAAACAATTTACTGTCTAAAGGAGCAATTAAAGTATATGAACAAAGAAGCGACAAAGGATGGAAAAAAATAATAAGATTAAATTAAAACTTAAAACAAATAAAACTCAAACAACAAAATAATATTCACCAAATAAAACAAAACAACAACCAAACGAAAAACATTTCAAATAAACACAAAATCGAACACAAACAACTCAGCACACCACATTTCAATAAAAAGAAATTAAACAGCTGAATAATAACAAGATTTTGAATTAAATTTGATTTGAAATTCACTTTGTTGATTTAAACAATGTGAAATACCTGCGCTGTCGCATCAGACACTGCACAAACCATAGAAAAACACAGAAAAACAAAAAACTTCTACTTACTATAAGTAATAACCTTTACCTTATTTCACTTGAAATAACCCGAAATACCTTAAAATATCCTTGATAAAACACCCAATTATCCATCCAATAAAAAACCAAAAAAATATTAAATAAAAATAATAAAAAACAAACTTAAAAACAAGAAATAACAAACCAAAATCAATAACAATTTAAAAACTAAAGTCATGAAAAATTTCTTCACTAATTTCTGGAAAGTAATGATGTACTCATCATTTATCCTAAGCGTCTTTTCAATTCTCTCAATTCCATTTATAGAGATGGGAAGCCCAAGAAATGCTTATACGAATGAGCTCTATTCCACTAACCAATATGCAGATAGTTTTTACACAAATAATCTGATAAGTGATTTTTGGAATACTTTAAAGAATATCTTAAATTCTTTATTTGATCTTTTATATCTTGATTTTCAAATTAGCCAATTTCAACTAGTTATTGCAATATTTGCACTCTCACTTATCTTTGGATTTATTTTCAAAGGCATACTAAATAAAATTGATTATTAACATAAATATTAACTTAATAAATAAAGTCATGAAAACATCAAAATCTTATTGCCGCTTTGAGAAAGCAGCAGTTAATGAAAATCTTTCAGATTTCATTGCTCCCTCCTTCCTTGCCCATGTTAATCGTGTTGGCAAACAGGAAAGAAAAGGAATTTCAAAATTTCCGAAATTCCCAAAAAAAGAAGTTAACAATTAAAAAATAAAGAGATGAAAAAGCTAATCTTGTTTTCATTTGTGGCACTTTTTGCAGTGTCCTGTGAGCCAGAATATTCTCCAAGCGGTTTTGGAGGACTTGAGGGATATTTGTATTTCAAGCAAAAGAGTGACCCTCTTGTAGGATATGGAATAAGAGTAGGAGGAAATGCTCTTACTTATACTGATGCTAACGGGTATTTTGAATTCGGCAAACTTTCTGAAGGAGTCAAAAAATTTGAAGTTTTACTTGATTTGAATCCTGTTTTTTCTTCAGGAGTAAGCATTATTTCAGATAAAGTTACCTCAGTTGAAATTGCCCTTGATTATAAAATAGGAGAATTACCCGATTTTACTGTAGTTGATGTAAGTTCTGATGTCTCTGGATGGGATTATTGGATAGTGGGTAAAGAAGAGTACTTTTATTTTGATCAAGAAAACTCCAAACCAAAATCTCTTCTTTTCCATTCTTTCAAAACAGGGAAGGATTGCGCTGTTCAATTTAACGCTGAAGGGCTGCCTCACTTTGTTTTTGCAGAAGATTATATCTTTGCTTTTGATAATTATGATGGTAAAAAGGTGGATGTGGGAGTTTTGCTTCCTTCTGGTGAATTCAAGGTTGCAAGAGGAGTTGAAAATAATTTTGTTTGGCTTT